>JAJRXB010000227.1 GCA_024276515.1 Chloroflexota bacterium | reverse complement strand
TGCAACTGCCGACGGCTGAGCCCCAGTTCTTCCTGCACCTCCAAAAGACTCATCCCCTGCACGTAGCGGTAGCGCAGAGCCAGATAGCTCCGCCATTCGGGTGCGCTGGAAGGGCTGCTTTGCCGGGGGCGCAGAGTCTCGATCGTCTCTTTCAGCAGACTGCGCAGCATTTGCGCGCGCGTCAACCGGCTCGACACGCTGGAATCGAGCAGTTGCGCCCCCAGCGGGTGACATTCCAGGTGAGCTGTGTCGTAAAGGTGGGCCAGGGCGTCTCTTATCTCTTTGCGGAATTGTGCCTGGTCATTCATTTTCTGCCGACGTGGCGCATAGTTGGCGCATAATTGGCGCGAGTCAGGCCAGGTTTCCTTTACAATATGAAGATAGGTGGATTCTACCATCGGGTGTGGGGGCTGTCAAAGGGTTGTCAGGTCAGGTGACAGTCACTTTCAGAAGTGACTGTCACCTGACTGTCACCTGACCACCTGACCTGTCACCTGACCCTGACCCAAAAACCCCGAACACACCCTTGAAACGCTGAAGACGCCGATTGAAATTGAGCAAAGGAAAGGAGGGATTGTCACCAATCGCCTATAATTGTCGTCTCTCACCGCAATGCTATGGACGGAATGAGGCCCTGACTCCAAGGGTTTCCATCAGACGCAGAAGAGAAGGAGGAGATTCAAATGGCTCAACGAATGAGTCGTCGTGAGTTTCTACGGATAACCGGTATGGCGGCCGGGGCGATTACGCTGGCCGCGTGCGGCGCACCGAAGGCGGCAGAGGCGCCCGCCACGTCTGCCCCGGCGGGGGCCGGCGAGCTGACAGGCACGCTGCGAGTCTCGGCCCAATCCTGGATCATCAAAAAGTGGCCGGTGGAAGAGGTGGCCAAGAAGTTTATGGAAGACCACCAGGGCGTCACCGTCGAAGTGTCGCCGGCGCCCAGCAAAGGCGAAGGGGAGTCGTACCTGGTGCAATGGAGCCAGGGACGCACCAACGTGGACGTCGCCCTGGGCGGCTCCAAGTCGGACGTGGCGGCCTACGTGGGGCAAGACCTGCTGGTGGAATTCGGCGATGACTTCTTCACCGGCGATTTCGCCCGCGACCAGTTCATCGAAGCCTTCCTGAAAGAGGGCGAGTTCGAGGGCGGCAAGCAATACGCGGTCCCCTTGCTGGGCGAGGTGATGTACACCACCGTGCGCCGCGACTGGTACGAAGAAGCCGGCCTGCTCGACGCCGACGGCAAGCCCATCCCCCCCAAAGATTGGGACCAATGGAAGGAGTACGCCAAGACGCTCACCATCCCCGGCGAGCGGAGTGGACTGGCCATCTCGTGGGGCACCAACTTTATGTGGCAGCAATACCTCACCGGGTTGGTGGTCTCCAAGGGCTCCATCTACGAGAGCGAAGGCAGCACGATGGTAGACTTCTCCAGTGAATACGCCGAAGCCCTCTTGCAGTTCTGGCAAGACATCGTGGCCGCCGGCTACGCCCCTACCGGCACGTTCACCGATCAGAACGCCAACCGAAACGACTTCAAGAGCGGCCTGATTGCCTCGATGATCACCGCCCACGCTCGCTGGCCGGAGGCCGAGCAGGTGTTGGAGGAGGATGGCGCCGACCGGGTCACGGCCATGCCGATTTTGGAGGGGGCGTCTACACTGGCCTACGCCCACACCATCTACATCCCCAAAGTATCGCCGGTGCCCGATCTGGCCAAGGCTTTCATCAAAGAGCAACTCTTCTCGTTGTACGGACAGCAATGGTCGGCCAACAACTTCGGCAAACTGCCCACCCTCAAGCGCAATTACGCCGGGCTGGACGCCCCTGAGTATCAGGACATCCTGGCCGCCGCCGCCAAGGGGGTGCACGAACCCAACTACAAAGACCAGGCGGAACTCAACAAGGTGCTCCAGGTGGAACTGGAAAAGTGCATCACCGGAGCCCAAACTCCCAAAGAGACGCTGGCCAATCTGCGCGACGCCGCCAGCAAGCTGGACTTGAGCCTGGTGTAGACCTGCCAGACGACGAACCGGGCGCGCCGGTGGGCGCGCCCGGCTCCTTCCGTGTTATGGTATAATCGCAGGGGCGAGGCGCCGCCTCGCCCCTGCCGAGCACCGTATTCCATATGAGCGAACCCGGTTTTTGGTAAAAACCGGGTTTCTGACAATGGATTGCCGCGGAGAACGCCTATGGGGATTCACCTTGCCCACCTCAACGAAGCTGGCGCGAAGAAACGTCGCAGTCGCCGTCAGGTGATAGAGGAGATAACAGCCTACGCTTTTTTGCTGCCGGCGCTGCTTTTCGTCTTTGCCTTTATGCTTTACCCAATGCTGCATTCGTTTCTTCTCAGCTTTACCGAGTACGATTTTGTCTACGACAAGGCCCCCACCTTCGTCGGTTTGCGCACTTATCTGGAGGTTTTGCAAGACGACTTTTTCCAAATCTCGCTCAAAAACACGGCTTATTTCGCCCTGGGCTTCTTCCCCCTGCTGGTGATCATCTCCCTCGGCATTGCGTTGCTGCTGAATCTGCCGTTGCGGGGCAACACGGTGGTGCGAACCTCGGTCTTTCTGCCGGTGATCGTCTCCCTGGCGCTGACCGGCGTGATGTTCCAGGGCATGATCCTCAGCGGCAAGTTCGGCCTGCTCAATCACATTCTGGGGAACGTGTTGGGCCTCAAAAGCTGGACCCGCGAGTGGTTGACCGACCCGAGAACGGCGATGCCGGCCCTGATCGCCGTCAGCCTGTGGAAATACGTGGGCTTCGAGGCGCTCATCTTCCTGGCCGGCTTGCAGGCCATCCCCGAAGCGTTGTACGACGCGGCCAAAGTGGATGGCGCCAACGCCTGGCAACGTCTGGTTCACGTGACCCTGCCCAACCTCAGAGAATCGTTCACCCTGGTGGGCATTTGGGGCATCATCCAGTCCATCAAAGTGTTCGAACAGCCGTTCATCATGACGCAGGGCGGCCCGGCCAACAGCACCCTGACCCTTTACTACTACACCTGGATCAACGCCTTTGACTTTTTTGAGATGGGCAAGGCCTCGGCCAGCGCCTACCTGATCTGCTTCTTGATCCTGGTCTTCTCACTGGTGAACATGTACCTCACCCGGGGCGAGCGCGTGTGAGGTGAGATGATGCAACAGGCCACGATTCTCAAATGGGTCAACCAGGTCATCCTTTACTTTTTGGCCGTGTTCGTCTCTTTGATCTTCGTCGCCCCCTTCATTTGGGTGGTGTTCACCTCGCTCAAATCCGACTCCGAAATCTTCCACGTGCCGATCACCATTTTTCCCCAGCACATTGTCTTTACGCAATACGAACACGTGCTGCGCGAGATGTCGGAATTCGCCATCTACTTCGCCAACACCGTGATCGTCTCCGTCGTCAGCCTCGTCATCGTTTTGGTGCTCAGCTCGCTGGCGGGCTACGCCTTTGGCTGCATGTCGTTCCGGGGCAATCAACTGCTGTTGACACTGGTGCTCCTGGTGCTGACCATCCCCTATGCCGTCTACCTGATCCCGGTCTTCATCCTGGAAAATCGCCTGAACCTGGTGGACACGCGCCTGGGGTTGATTTTGCCCTACACCGCCCTGAACCTGCCCCTGGCCATCTTCATCATGCGGGGGACATTCCGCAACATCCCCTCGGAACTGGAGGACGCCGCGTTGATCGACGGGGCCAGCCGCTTGCAGATTTGGTATCGGGTGATGATGCCCATCGCCATGCCGGGGGTGGCGACCACCGGCATCTTCACCTTCGTGATGGTCTGGTCCGAGTTTATGTTTGCCCGCGCGTTGATGCTGTCGCGGAACGCCTACACGCTGCCCATTGGCATCACCTTCTTGCAAAGCGAAGCCCAATCGTGGAATTTTGGAGTCCTGGCCGCGGCCATCGTCCTCACACTGCTGCCGGTGCTGATCGTCTTTATCATCTTGCAGCGATTCCTGGTGAAGGGCATCATGGAAGGGGCGTTGAAGGGATAGTATGACGGGCAAGGAGCGCATCCTGGCCGCCTTTCGCGGCGAAAAGCCAGATTTCGTCCCCTTTTCTCCCAACGTCTACCAGTGGTTTTACTACCACCTCGTCAACGGCAGCCTCCCCCCTGAAGTAGCCGACGCGCAACACCCCTTCGACGCGCTGCGCTGCCTGGGCGCCGACATCCTGGCCCGCTGGGACACGCAATGGGCGACCCGGGAAGTCTACACCGACGGCAAGTATTCCGAGGAATACGTCGGCCACAGCGATTGGGACAAACCGATGGTGACGGCCTTCAACGTCTACCCCCCTCACGCCACCGAGCGCCGCCGCAAGTTCGTCACCCCCTACGGCACGCTGACGCAGACCTGGACCTTCACGCCTGAATCGGGCGCCGACTTTGAATCGGAATATTGGTGGAAGGAGTGGGACGAATACGAAGCGGTGCGCTTTATGCTGGAAGCCAGAGAGTACGTCTTCGATGCCGCCGAGTTTCACCGCTGGGTGGAGCGGGTCGGCGACGACGGGGTGGTGATGCTCAACCTGACGCAATCGCCCCTCAAGACGCTGCACTGGCTGGCCGGTTCCGAAAACGCCACGTTTTTCATCCTGGATCACCCGGCCGAGATGGGAGCCCTGGCCAAAATTCACGAAGAGAAAGCCCTGGCCCTGTTGGAACAAGTCGTGGACAACCCCGACGCTCAGATTTTCATCTCTCACGACAACCTGGGCTCGGCCTTCTATCCCCCCTATTTTTACAAAGACTACTGTCACAATTTCTTCGCCCAGGCAGCCGAAATCATCCACAGCCGGGGAAAATTTTTGGTGGTGCACGCCTGCGGGCGCAGCAGAGTCCTCTTGCCCCTGGTCGGGCAATCGAGGGTGGATTGCCTGGAAGGAATCACTCCGCCGCCGATGGGCGACGTGTCCCTGAGCGAAGTGCGGGCACTGGTGGGATACGAGAATTTCACCGTCAACGGCGGGATGGATGCGCTCCACCTGGAGATCACCCAGGATGCCGAAGCGCGCCTGCACGACTACACCCGCACCCTTTTTGAGGCAATGGGCGACAGGCGACACTTCATCTTTGCCTCCAGTTGCAACACTTCGCCTTTGACCCCCTGGGAAAACCTGGTCTATTTTCGAGATGCCGCCAGAAAATACGGCCGTCTGGACCGATGACCGACTTCACCCCCGAACCCTACCTGGAAAAACTGGAAGCCCTCATCGACGTGGAGCACGTCGTCGCCGCCGAAGCGCGACAGGCCGCCGCCTGGCGCTTCGAGGTGGTGGACCGGCGGCCCACCATCGTTACCGTGCGCGACGATTGGCGTCACCTCCAGCACGATTTTCCGCCCGGCTGGCCCCCTACCCCCGCCTGAGCCAGACCGTCCGCGTAGGCTGCCCCGACGCCCAGGGGCCCTTCAACACGGCGGTCAACATCGCCGGGGCCACGGTCTACTACCTGGTGATGGACCGACCAGACCTGGTTCACCGTAAAATCGCGCAAACCTGGGCCGAGCACGCTCTCAGTTCCGTGCCTGCCCGTCCAGCGCGTCGCGGAGGGCGTCGCCCAGCAGGTTGAAGGCCAGCACGCTGAGGGTGATGGCCAGGCCGGGGGCGGTGGTGATCCAGGGGGCGTGACGCAGCAGGGCACGCCCTTCGGCCAGCATCGCGCCCCATTCGGGGGTGGGCGGTTGCGCTCCCAGCCCCAAAAAGCTGAGCGCACCGATGTTGAGCAGCGCGTAGCCCAGCTCCAGCGAACAGAGGGGGATGATGATCCCCCATACGTTGGGGGCCACGTGACGCAGCAGAATCCGTCCCGGCCGGCAGCCGACCACCCGCGCCGCCTCGATGAACGGCTCCGAGCGGACCCCCAGCGCGCCCGCGCGGACCACCCGGGCAAAGCGCGGGACCCCGGCCAATCCCACCGCCAGCACCGCACTGCCCAACCCCGGTCCCAGCAAAGCGACGATGGTCAACGCCAGCAGCAGGCTGGGAAAGGCGAGCAACACGTCCACGATGCGCATCAGAAAAGAGTCCAGCCGGCCCCCGGCGTAGCCGGCCAGGAGTCCCAGCAAGCTCCCCGGCAGCACCGCCAGCACCACCGCCAGCCCCCCTGCCCCCAGCGACAGCCGTCCCCCCCACAGCAACCGGCTCCACACGTCGCGGCCAAACAGGTCCGTGCCGGCCGGGTGAATCAGGCTGGGCGGCAGCAGTTGATCGGCCGGGGCGGTGGCGATGGGGGGATAAGAAGCCAGGCCGGGCGCGGCCAGCGACAGGCCGACGACCGTCAGCAGCAGGATGGCGCCGACCCAGGCGGTTGGGTTTTGATGCAACGCGCGCGGGCGGGGAATCTGAATCCGGCGCAGGGTGGGTATGGGTCGCAGCCGCCGAGCCCCTGCCGGGCGCTGAGATGGGATTGGTTGAGGGACAGCTTGAGTCATAGCATCGGTTTCAGCTTCGTCAGCTTCTGCCAAATCAACAAGGATAGACAGGATGCGCAGGATGAAATCTTATGGGTGTGTTTCAAATGAGTCACGCTCTGAGCGGGTCTGTGACCCGCGATTGGGGGCGAAAACCCCGCCCCCGCTAATGTCCCGCAGCAACGCAGGTCACACCTGTGCCGCACCCCAGGTGCAGGCAGACCTGCTCCGAGCCTGAAGCTTCTGCCAAATCAACAAGGATAGACAGGATGCGCAGGATGAAATCTTATATCCTGTATATCCTGACCATCCCTATGGTATTATCAGGGGCGAGGCGCTGCTTTGCCCCTACTGGCGCAGGCGCGGGTCGAGAGCGAGCGTCGCCAGGTCTACCAGCAGGTTGATGACGACGTAGGTGGCGGCAGTGAGCAGCACCACACCCTGAACGACGGGTAAATCCTTCCACAGAATGGCCTCCACCACCAGCCGGCCCAGGCCGGGCCGGGCGAAGACGGCCTCGGTGATGACCGTCCCGCCCAGCAAAAAACCGGCCTGCAAGCCGATCAAGGTGACGGTGGGGATGAGGGCATTGCGCAAAGCGTGCCGGCCAATGACGGCCGGCTCGGGCAAGCCCTTGGCTCGAGCGATGGTGATGTAATCGGCGCGCAACACGTCCAGCAGGCTGGCGCGCACCAGCCGGGCGATGGGGCCGGCGCCGACCAGTCCCAGCACCAGCGACGGCATGATCAAGTGTCGCCAGTCGTCGGCCCCCGTCGCCGGCAGCCAGTTGAGGCCGACGCTGAAGACCCAAATCAGCAGCAGCCCCGACCAGAAAACCGGCACCGACACCCCCAGCACGGCCACGCCCATCGCCAGCCGATCTACCCAGGTGCCAGCGCGCAACGCCGCCAGAATCCCCAGGCTTAACCCCACGATCACCGCCACCAGCAACGCCGCCGCCGCCAATTGCAACGTCGCCGGCAATTGCTCGGTGATGGTCAACGTGACCGGGCGGTTGCTGAAAAGGGAACGTCCCAGGTCGCCGCGCAGGGTATTCAGCAAATAGCGACCATACTGAGCCAGCAACGGGTCGTCGAGGCCGAGTTGCTGGCGGGCCTGGACGATGGCTTCCGGCGACGCCCCCGACCCGGCCAATATAGTTTCAGCCGGGTCGCCGGGCAACACTCGCAGCAACAGGAAGACCATCGTCGCCACCCCCCACAGCACGGCCAGGGCGGTTATCATTCGGCGGATTACAAATGAAAGCATGGCGAATCAACAAATCAGCAGAGTTGTTCCCAAATAAATTTGTGCCGAGGTGACAGTCACTTTTAGCCCGATGATCAGGTCAGAATTTGAAAAATCACCCCGTTTTTTGCGCCAGTTCAAGTGACTGTCACCTGCTTTTGCTTGAAAGGGAACAACTCTAGCGAATTGGCAAATCGGCAAGCCGGCAAGGCAACAGGGTTGTGATTTGTGCCGTTTGCCGGTTGGTTGATCTGCGATTTGCTATTCGAGATACACGTCGTGCAGCAGCGGGAACCAGCCGTGAGCGTCGAAGCGCAGCCCCTGCACCCGCGCGCTGGCCGCGTTGAGGTTGACCGGGTCACGGATGGGGACCAGCAGAGCCAGCTCCATGATGCGTTGTTGCGCCTGGGCGTAGAGTTCGGCGCGTTGAGCCAGGTCAGACGTGCTTCGGGCCTCCTCCAGCAGGCCGTCGAGAGTCGGGTCGGAGACTTTGCTCCAGTTGAAGGGCACGCCGGAGTGGTAGTAAACCCACAGCAGGTCGGGGTCGCTGCCCGAGAAATTTTGCGGGATGAGGTGATACATCCCCTCGCGGGCGGCCTCCAGGGCGGCGGGATAGGTGAAGGTCTGGGTGTTCAGTGTCACCCCTACCTCGGCCCATTGCGACGCCAACAGTTGGGCCACTTCGGGCACCGAGCCCCAGGTCATCAGCACGGCGTCCAGGGCCAGCGGTTGCCCACCTCGATCCCGGACTCCGTCGCCGTCCGAGTCGGTCCAGCCGGCTTCTTCCAGCAAGGCGGCGGCTTCGTTTGGGTTGTGAGGATAGCGTTCTGCCAGCGACGGGTCGTAGCCAAAGGTGGCCGCCGTCAGCGGGCCGGTGGCGACGGGTGACTCGCCGCCGAAGATGGCCTGCGCGATGGTCGACCGGTCGGTGGCGAAGAGCAACGCCTGCCGCACCCGGACGTCGTCCAGGGGAGGGCGTTGGGTGTTGAGCATCAGCCCCAACGACTGGCCGGGAATGGCAATGGGGATGACGGCAAAGCGTTCATCCTGGCGCAGGCGGGCGGCGTCGAGGGGCGGCAGTTCCCCCATCACGTCGGCGTCGCCCGCCTCCAGGGCCAGGGCGCGCCCGGCCGGGTCGGTGAAGAAACGGAACTCGATTTCGTCCAGATAGGCCGGGCCGGGATGATCGTAGAGCGCCGGGCCCCAATTGTAGTCGTCGTTGCGGACCAGGGTCAGGTGGTCGTTGGGCACGTATTCGACAAATTTGAAAGGCCCGGTGCCCACCTGGTGGAATTGGTAATCGGCCCCCCATTCGGCCAGCGCGGCCGGCGAGGCCATTCCCAAATAAACCTGGGCCAGTCCATCCAGCAGAGGCGCGTAGGGGGCCGACAGGCGAATCGCCACCGTGTATCGATCTATCACTTCGACCGAGTCGAAGGGGCCGAGCAAAAAGACGGCCTTTTGAGATTTGGTCTCCGGATTCACAATCCGCTCGATGTTGGCGCGAACGGCTTCGGCGTTGAAAGGTGTTCCATCGTGAAAGGTGACGTCGCGGCGCAGGTGAAAGGTGTAGGTCAGTCCATCGTCGCTCACCTCCCACGACTCGGCCAGGCCGGGGAGGAATGGCTCGCCGGTCTCGGAATCGAGGGCGCGGTAGACCAGGGTATCGTAGACGCTGGTCAACGGGATGCCCAGTTCGGCCGAGGCGTTTACGTGCGGGTCAATGCCGGAGGGAGAGAGAGTCAATCCATACACGAGCTTGCCACCGGTCTGGGATGGTTCGCCCTCGGGTCCCCTGAGAGGAGCGGTCTCCGGCACGGGAGAAGCGGGCAGGACAATCCCGCTGCCCGGCGCGCACGCAACCAAAACGAATATTATCAAAGAAGTGGGGATGAGGATGAGCAATCGCCAAAATCTGTGCACCAGTCTTTCTCCTTTCGTGACTACTCAGGTAGCGGAACCCTTGCGAAGGTTTCGCAGGAACTTGCAGGCTACAAATGCCTTCCTTTGACCAGAAATCGTGCTGATGCCAGGATTACCCGCAACCTTCGCAAGGCTGAGCGAGTGGGTACAAGCATTGTATACCAAAGGTGGCTCCTTACAAAAAGACGACCCCGGTTTTTGACCGGGGTCGTCCGACAAATCTACGAGAGCCGAGGACCCGCTTCCTCGGCTCTCTACAAAAGGAGGAGAAAAAGAGGTTTCGCTACGTACATTTAGCATAGCCAAAGCAAGTACAATCTGCTGGACGTATACCCTACGCTTACCCTACGGGGAAACTCCTCTCGGAAAGAGAGTTTTTCGGGCGATTAAAGTTGCTCCTAAAGGGCGTTCCGCCACGGAGTCCCCCTGCGTGGACCGGTTTTTTGGCCCGCGCCGGCGGGCTATACGGCCGAAGGCCCTGTAGGGGCGACTTCAGTTTTTCGGGCGATTAAAATCGCTTCTACAGGGCGTTCCGCCACGGAGTCCCCCTGCGTGGACCGGTTTTTTGGCCCGCGCCGGCGGGCTATACGGCCGAAGGCCCTGTAGGGGCGACTTCAGTTTTTCGGGCGATTAAAGTTGCTCCTAAAGGGCGTTCCGCCACGGAGTCCCCCTGCGTGGACCGGTTTTTTGGCCCGCGC
>JAJRXB010000226.1 GCA_024276515.1 Chloroflexota bacterium | reverse complement strand
CGTACAGGGCGGTCAGCGCGGGGCTGGGCGGGCTGCCGGGCTGGACGGTGGCAAAGATGCCGTGCCCGCCTGGCGCGTAGCGGTAGGTCGCCACCGTCGCGCCGTGTTCCTCGAGCAAGGGTCCTATGTGCTTCATGCCCTCGCAGGTCATGCCATCGTGGTCCTCTCCACCACAGTAGAGCCAGAATCGCGCGCCGCTGTACGCATCCGGCGCTGCCGTTTGCAGGTAGGCCGGCACCTCACCGCCGGTATCGGCGAACTCTGCCCCCGAATCGGCGATGAAGGCGGCAAAGCGCTTCATCCCGTCGTCCGCCCGGTCCAGCAGGGCGATCTTGAAGGAGCGGGCCGAGCCTCTGGAGAAGCCGTGATAGACCACGGTCGCGTCGTCGAGAGGGCAGTGGGCCTGTAAGTCGGCAAAAACGGTGCGCAGGTCGTCGTAGATCTGCCCGGCGTCGTCGAAAGCGTACCCCTCCTCGGCCGTCGCGTCGGCGCGGGCATATTGCAGGGCGACCAGGGCATAGTCGTGGTCGGCGGCCGGCCGGGACCACCAGTGGTAGACTCGCTCGGCGCACCCGCCGCTGCCGTGCAGGGTGACGATGAGCGTTTTGTCGGTCAGGCGTTCCCAGTCGTCGGGGAACCAGGCAATGAAGAACTTGCTACCCTGGAGGGGAATGACGCCGCCGCCCGTGCCGGCCACGGAATTCAGCACGTCGGCGTGCTCCTGGCAGCCGTGGTCGGGGTAGTCCAGGCTGTGCTGCTCCCGGAGCCAGGCCCGGCAAGAGGCCATCGTGGGCGCAGGGCCGCTCTCGGCGGGAGCGGCCTCCGTCGGCACGGTGGTGGGGGCAGGCTGCGGTTCCTCGGTCGGTGCGGGAGTTCGTTCTCGCGGCGAAGGCGTGGGCGGTGTGGAGAGGCTGCACGCTGACGCAACCAAAACGAGCGCCAAAAGTGGGTAAACGATGAGTTTCATAGCGAGTCCTCCTGCAAGAGAGTGGGGTGAAGTTCATCTTCCGCATCACGGCGTTAGTCTGAAGAATATTTCTATCGCTTCTTCGTGGTACTGGGGGTGGCGGTAGAAACCGTCGTGCCCTGCGTCCACGTCCTCCACCAGGCGCTCAACCACGCCGCCGAAGGCGGTGATCACCTCTGCGGTGTTGCGCATATAATCTGCCTGCTCCTTTTGACCGGCGTAGAGGTAGAAGTGCTTGCCCTCGAATGCATCCTGGCCGTAAACGCCGTCGTAGAGATTCGTCACGAACTCCCGGCCCACGGCCATCTTGCTTGGATCCGGCATCATCCCCCCATCGTGGCTGATGGTCAGAGCCAGATAATTGGTGCCGTTGATTCTGTCGAGATAGGTCACTTCGTAGCTGATCCCGGAACCCATACTCCAGCCGCGATAGGCGCACTTATCCAACTGGGCGTTGTACTTATAGGCCATATACTGCAAGGCGACGTTCATGAAGTCATAGAACTGCTCCCCGGAGTACATTTTGTCGTCCTCGCCAGCCCACCATTGGATGGCGACGATGGCGTAACCGTATTTCTGGGCGAACGCCAGTTCGTTGTCCAGCTCCCGATAGGCATTCCCACCGTGGCCGTGGGCGATGACCATCACCCGCCGGGTTGCCATGCTTTCGTAGCCCTCGGGGACCCACAGGGCGAAGAAGGTCTCCATCGGCTCCATGTTGACCACCCGCCCGCCGGCAGCGATGAAATCCGCATAGGGCTGATGAACGGTCTTATAGATGTTCAGGATGTCGGTGTCGGTCTCGACCAGTTGCGAGAGGTCTATCTCCCTGCCGCCCGGGGCGGGCGTGCTCGCGGTGGGGCGCTGCGGCGTGGCAGGCGGAACCGAGGGGATGGGTTGCCCGGTCTGGGCGGGGACGGTCTCCGCCGGTGCGGGAGCCGTGGGCGCCGGCAGAGATGATGTGGCGACCGGCTTTCGCGTCGGCGGCGGAGGCTTGCCGGGGCTGCAAGCGACGGCAATGATCAAAATCAACGCAAAGGGCAAAAGCAGACGTTTCACGGGATTTTCTCCTTGATGTTTTTCTCTTGAGCAGATCATTCACAGTACTTACGCAGTTTAGGTTTGTAGTGACGACTTCAGTCGTTTTAGGCTTCATAATGCACGCAATCAACGACTGCCTGGCCTGCCGCCAGGACAGGGAAGTCGTCACTACGGAGCCTATTTTTGTGCTCAACTGCGTAAGTACTATCATTCAACTCCAGAAAGCTGTGCCCGCGCTGGACGACGCTCATCCCTTTGGTTCGAGAATGACCAACTGGACGCTCTCCGCCGGGATGGTCACCGCCCCGCCCGACCACGGATGAGCCGTCCGGCCATCGTCCGCGTCATCCACCTGGTAGATCTCGACCCGGTAATCTGCCATCGTCGTCCCATCGTCGAAGGCGAGGGTCCAGGCAACGTCGTCGGCGGTGACGTTGGAGATCAGGACGGCGATCTGGCCCTGGTCGTCCCGGGCGGCCAGCACCCACAGTCCACCCGTCTCCTCGCTGGGGGGCAGCGGCGTGGTCAGCAGGGTGGGGAAACGGTTCACCACCTGGGACCACAGCCGGAAGGCGTGGGCGGCGGGCTTGTAGGTGGCCTGAGCGTCGCCGTAAAAGAGGCCGGTGTAGTTGCCCTGGTAGACTTCCTCCAGGCTGTCGTTGGGGCTGGAGCGGGGGTCGCCGGAGCGGTAGAGGTAGGCTCGCTCCACGTCGCTGTACTGCATGGCGATCCAGGAGGCGGTGCGGATGGCCGCGCCCCGCCGGTGGTTGTAGATCTGGTCCCGCTCCTCTGCCGACAGGTTCATCTTGTCCACGCCGTAGGCGTCCACGATCAACTCGACGCCGTCGAAAAAGCCGCTGCCGGCCCAGGGCACGTCGGCGTACATCCCCGTGCCGTCCAGCAGGTCCCGATAGGCCCGGGCCGCCTGATGCCACGTCAGCGGGTCGTTGTAAAAGAGATGCCAGCCGATCCAGTCCGGCCTGGCATTGTTCTGGTACAGATAGGTCAGGAAATCGTGGGCCGCGCTCTTTTCTCCCTGGACAACTTTGACCGTCTGCCCGGCGACGAAGCCGGGGCCACCGATCTTGAGTTCGGGGTAGGCGGCCTTGAGGGTGACAAAGGCCCGGGTCCAAAAACGGAAAAAGGCCAGGTTGCTGCGGTCCCAAAAGCTCTTGCCGGGGAACTCGGTCCAGATGTCCAGGTAGGTGAAGGTCTGCGCCTGTCCGTCCCAGTGCAGGTAGCGGTCCACCACCTTTTGGGCAGCCTGGAGCCAGTTCTCCTCCTGGACGGCATTCTGCGGCCCTTTGAAATCGTGGTGACGGGCCGCGTTTTGCACCTCCCCGCCCAGCCGCAGGAAAGGCTCGAACCCGCCGGCGAGCCAACTTTCGAACAACTCGTCGCTGGGTTCCCAGTGATAATTGGCCTCGTCCTGGGGGTCGCAGCCTTCCCAGTAGGGGTAGGTGGGGCCGCCGCAGTTGAAGATGCCCTCCATGTCCATGCGGTCGTCGAAATAGTCGTTGTTGCGGACGCTGAGGACGCCGATGTCGTGAAGGTGGGCGGTCAGGTTGGGTGCCGGCGAATCGGGGGGCTGGATGGGGCCGGAGATGACGCCCAGCAGCGGTTTGACCCACGGGTCGGCCTCGTCCACCCCGCCGATGGAGATGACGGCGGCGGGGGCTGAGGCAGTCGGCGTGTCCGTCGGTAGCGGGGTGGGCCGGCGGGGCGTAGCCGGTGGAAGAGGGAGGGTCGGGGGTCCGGCGGCGGGTGCTTGAGTCGGCGCAGGCAGAGGCGTAGTTTGCACGCTGCACGCCAGCGATGCCAGCAGGAGAATCGCCGGTATCCCCCACAAAAGGTTGCGTTTCATAATTTCCCCTCCTCGTTTCATCCATACTGGTAGGGCAATCGCATCTTAATTTTATACCAATTGCGTATTGAAAGGCTGTATTTTCTGCCCGCGCCGGAATAGGGATTCCGGCGCTGCGGGATGCTCATCGCCCCATCTCGTAGATTCCCCCCCTCGTCGCTCACCTGCCCCATCGCAGGTGCGGGCAGAATGACGGTTTGGGGCCAAACTCGAATTTAGATGCGATTGCCCTATCCATACTGGGCTTTGCTCTCTTGTCGGGGATGGTGCGTTGTATCACTTTAGTTTCTTGAGAGAAAAGGGTTGGTGGCAGACGATCATCAGCGGATAGGTAACGAATGAGCGGATGTCTCTCCTCGCGCAAGGGCGTGATCCGCTCATCCGCTACTTCATTCGTTGACAGGATGAAAGTGTCAACCTGTTCTGAACCATCCCCCATGTCGGGTAATGAATCAGCGAAGTACGGGGGACTGATCGGTGTAATTCGCAATGATCGCCTCCAGGCGGGTGAGCAGTGCTGCCAGCGGGGCCAGGTCCCAGGCGTCTCTCACCCATAGGGTGACGGTCCTGCTTTGCCCGGCCGACTGCAAGACAAAGGTGTATCGCACCTCGTCTGGCATTCCCGGCCGATCTGAGGAAGGAAGGTGAGCCAGATCGGCCTGGGCAATGAGAGCCCACAGGTCACTATTCTCTTGCTCCGGTAGGGTGAAGGGGCCGTAGGTCGTCACCTCATCATACACCTGGTGGGTGATGACCAGCCGGCCCGTGGCGTCGAGGGTTAATGTCCAGGCGCCGAAGCCCTGCGGGTGATAGGCACCTCCGCTGGAGAACGTGAAGGTCTGCGGCGGAGGGGATGGCGTGATGGAAGTGGCCGGCGCGCAGGCTGCGAGTAGGAGACTCAAAAGAGTTAACAGATGGAGATTGAGAAAACGCAACATGGTCGAACCTCTCATATGTGAAAACGACGCCAAAACCAGCGGATGATCCGGCGCAGACTATCCCAGGGCAAGAAGTAGACCGAACCTCATCCTCTTGGTCCCCTGAAGAGGTGCAGTCCCCCACCAAGCACTTGTCCATCGATAACTCCGCACTTTAGAGCGCAGATCAGGCGCAAAACGGCTCCTAAACTCCAAAGTTATTTTTGGACAAGTACAAGCACCGCAATCCTTCACGGACGGCCTCCTACCTGCGCCCTCGCAGCCAGACCAGGCCCACCAGTGCCAATGGCATCGCGCCCCCCAGACAGGGCAGGCGGCTCTCACCCTTCGGCGCCGGCTCCGGGGCCGAGGTGGGGGGAGTCGGCGCGGCGGTCTGCGGCGGCGGTGTCTCCGGTGACGAGGTCTCTGGCGGCGTGCCCAGCCGGAAGACGCCGCCCCCCTCGGAGGCCATGTAAAGCACGCTGCCGTCGGCCGAGAGGGCCAGGTCTTTGACGGCGCGGGTGAGGAGGCCATCGTTCAACGCCTGCCACGTGCGCCCACCGTCTTGCGATACGTAAACGCCGCTGTCCAGCGTCCCCGCGTAGACCACGTCCGGGTTCGTCGGGTCGGCCTCGATGGCCCGCACCGAGGCCTCGGGCGCCATCCCCGCCGACGAAAGCGTCCACGTCTCGCCGCCATCCTCGCTGATGGCCAGGCCACCGAGGTAGAATCCGGCGTACACCTTGTCCGGGTTCGCCGGGTCTACTGCCAGCGACATCAGCGATTGCCCGGGCGCGTCCGGGTCGGCGGGCGGCGGACGGTTTGGCAGGGGCTCTTGAGTGACCAACTGCCAGGTCTGCCCGCCGTCGTCGGAGCGGTAGACGTTCCTCTCGCAGGCTGCCGCGTAGACGCGCTCCCCCTGCGGCGAGAGGGCCAGGTCCACCACGTTGCCGCTATCGAGGCCGGTTTGCTGCCAGGTTTCGCCGCCGTCGCGGGAGAGGATGACGCCGCGCCCCGGGGGACTTTCGGACTCGCCGGGTGGCGCACAATCGTCCTCCCCCACAGTGGCGAGCACCATCTGCGGGTTGGACGGGACGAAGAGAATGCGGGTGACCATGCCCCCCTGTGGGGGTTGGCCCGGCTCCCATAGGCCGGTGTTCACGACGCGCCAGGTTTGGCCGCCGTCGCGGCTCATCATAGGATCCGGGCCGCCGTCTATCAGGGTGGCGAAGACGTGAGATGCGTCCTGCGGATCCACGGCGATGGCGATGCCTTCCAGCGTGCGCGCCGGGCCGTAGTTCAGCCCCTCCCACGTCCGGCCGCCGTCGCGGCTGGCAAAGAGGCCGCTGCGGGCGCTGGCGTAGACGCGGGCCGGATCGTCTCGGGCCACGGCGATCTGGGCCATCAGCGCGCCGGTGTAGCCGGTGCTGGCGACGCGCCAGGTCTGGCCGCCGTCCTCGCTGAGGAAGTTGCCGCCGCCGTAATTGTTGACGAAGACGCGCATCGGGTTGCGCGGATCGCATTGCAAATCTATGGGGAAGCCGGCCACGACGCCCGGCGGCCCCCATTCCTCTTCCGTCAGTCGTTGCCAGGTGTGGCCGCCGTCGTCGCTGCGGAAGAATCCGCTGCGTGCCCCGGCGTAGGCCACGTCCGGGTCGCTTTCGCAAATCTCCACCGCGCTGAAATCGTGGCCGTCCAGCACCTCGGTCCAGGAATCGCCGCCGTCCTCGGTGAGGTAGACACCGCCCAGGGGACGACCCATCTTCCACGAGTAGGGGTCGTTTCCGGCGGCGGCCAGCAGCACGTCGGGGTTGGTGGGGTGCATGTAGAGGCTGCCAAAGTAGAGTTCGTCCGGGTTGAGGCCGTTGGCCTCGTTCAGCACCTCCCACGTCTGACCGCCATCGCGGCTGCGCAGCATCCCCACGCCGCCCGGCTTGAGGGCGACGGGGTCGCTGTTGGCCGCCTCGCGGTCGAAGATGCCGGTGGAGACGTAGAGCAGGTCGTGATCCTGGGGGTGAATCCAGACGTAGCGGGCCAGGTTGTCGCCGGTCCAGATGCGCTCCCAGTGCTGCCCGCCGTCGGTGGTTTTGTAGACGATGCCCTTGACCATGTCCAGCCCCAGGCCGGGGAGCGGTGTGCCGTTCCACTCCCAACTGGAGACTTCGCCGGCCAGGTAGACCACGTCGGAGTTGCCCGGCTCGACGGCGAAGCCCCGGATGGTGGGAGCGCGCTCCTGGATGCCCTCGTTCATCGGCACCCAGGTGGCGCCGCCGTCGTCGCTGCGGTAGACGCTGCGCGAGTACTGGGTGCCGATCCAGACCCGGTCGGGGTTGTTGGGATCAATGGTCAGGCTGAAGACGGGGATGCCGTCGCCGGAGGGGCCGACGCGGGTGGTGATGCCGCTGTTGGTGGGGAACCAGGTCTGGCCGCCGTCGGTG
>JAJRXB010000225.1 GCA_024276515.1 Chloroflexota bacterium | reverse complement strand
TCATTTTACCACAGGTGGCGCCCCCGGAGAAGCCGCTCCCCGACGACCGCCATCACCACCCCCAGCAGCGATGCCAGCGACACCCATTTGCCCACGATCCGCACCGGCGTATCTTCAAATCGCACTTCCAAAAAGTGCTCGCCCTGGGGCACGGGGACGACGATCCAGCCCTCGTATTCGGTGGTGCGAATAGGGGGCTTGGCGACCAGCGGCCCGACCCGTGCTTTGAGGTCGTCGGCCGGCTCGCCCAGGTCCTCGTAGACGTAGGCCGTCCAGCCGGGGTAATAGGGGATGAAGAAGGTGACGCTCTGCCGGTCGTCGGCGGCGTAGACCCACACCAACTCGTGGACGCTGTCCATCTCCACCGAATGGACGCCCAGCACCTGGCCGGGAGGGATGGCGGTGTAGTTGACTTTGGTGTCGATGCTGCCCCCCTGCGTCACCTGCTCGGCCAGCACCGACCAGCCGGGGATGCGCCGTGTCCAGGCGGTGGAGCCGGTCATCTCGTCGGACGATTGCTGGAAGCGGAAGAGGGCCGCCAGACTCACCGGTCCCTCGGTCGGTTTGGGGTCGCGCATCTCGGCCCGCAGGTAGGGGTAGCTGCTCAGAATGATGAGGGCGGTCAGGGTGACGAGGGGAAGGTTGGAGATTGGGGAATTGGAGATGGGGAGATTGGGGATGGGGGAATCTTGAGCATTCCTGGCCACGACGGTTCCCGCCACCACCGCCAGCCCCGTCGTCGTGAGCACGCCCAGTCGCCACGGAAACTGGGCAAAGCTGGAAAGGGGGATGGCCCGCCACACCCACTCCGAGGCCGGGGTCATCAAAAAGGCAACGACCAGCGTCATCCCCTGAAAGAAGCGCAGGACCCGGCGGGTGTTGGTTTGGGGGATTCGCGGCACGGCGAAGAAGGACAGGACGAGGAGGACCACCGGAACCAATCCGAGTTGAAAGCCGGCCTGGTCGTCAGGGCCGGGGACGCTGGCCCCAAAGCCCCAGCGGGGCGAGAAAAGCTGGAAGAAGTAGACGAAATCACCGCCGAAGGCGTAGCGACCGCCGGTCCACTGGTCTACCCGGACGTAATTGTACTCCGCCAGCAGCGGTAGCACGAAGATGGCGGAGAGCGCAATCCCCAGAATCAGTCCCAGCGCGGGCGGGACCCCCCGGGCAATCAGCCGCCTGAACGTCGCCCTCAGTTTCCAGTCCCCGGTTCCCGGTCTCTCATCCTTCAGACGGAGCAGCATCATCATCGCCACCAGAAGGCCGAGGGGTGGTGTGATGAGCAACAACCCCACCGCGTTGCTGGTCAGCACCAGGCCGGCGTATGCCAGCGCCGTCCCGATGAGAGCGTTGAACCGGGGACGGTCCACCAACTCGAAGAAGCCCCAAAAGACGAGGGGGATGAAGACAAAGCTGAAGGACTCGGCCAGGGCCGCGCGCACGTACAGGTCGAACAGGTGATATGGGGCGTAGACGTACACCAGCCCGGCGACCAGCCCCGCCGACCGGCCCATCAGCCGCCGCACGAAAAGGTACATGGTGATCGCCGACCCCAACACCGACAGGGCAAACACCATCTTGACCGCCGGCACGTAGTCGAACCCCAGCCGGAGTACCCCTTCGCCCACGAAGTAGGTCAGCGGGCCGTAGATGTTCCAGAAGGGATAGCCATAGCCAAAGGCCCAGTCCGGCCCCCAGCGGGGCCAGAGGATGCCATCTTGAATAGACTTGTTGAATTCAAAGAGAAAGTAGACGCTGTGGCGGGCGTCCTGAGCTCCCCAGAAGTAGCCCGGCTGCATCAGCGGCCCGACGGCGAAGAGGGAGAGAAGGAGGAGGAGCAGGAAGTAGGGAGTAGGGAGTAGGGAGTAGGGGGTGGGAAGCCGGGGTTTGGAATTTGAGGTAGTCATCGGCGACGCTCCGTGCTATCTCTATTTTCCAACACCACCTGCCCATCCTCACGGCCCACGACCGGCAGCCGCTCCAGAGTGTCGCCGTCGTACAGACCCAGGGCCAGCCGGTAGGGGCCGGGCGGCGCGTCGGGGGGAATGGTGAGGGCCACGTCGTCGCGAATCAACTCGCCGGGATCCCAGCGGCCGGTGAAATAGTCTTCCTGCTCCGCCCCGGCGCCCGCCAGCGGATCGGTCTGCGCCACCATCTGACCGGATGAATCCAGCAAATGGACGAAGAGCTTCCAATCTCGGTAGAAGGGACGGGTCGCCTGCCAGGTGAGGATCAGGTGCAGGGTGTCGCCGGGGCGGGGTGGGCCGTAGTCGGCCAACGGCAGGCGGCGGGGCGTCGGCTCACTCAGACCGGCGGCAGCCGGCGGAATCTCCACCCACAGTTCGTAGTCGAGGAGCATCAGGTGGTTGTCGTCCCAGCTTGCCAGCGGCCCGGTCCCCGGCACGAATTGGGTGAACCGGGGCTCCAGGGTGCCGTAGCTCGCCAGCAGGACCAGGATGACCAGCCCGGCGTAAGTCGGCAATGAGGCCAGTCGCGCGTCGAGTCGGACCGACATACCGGCCAGGACCGACAGACAAAGCCCGATGAGGCCGAGCAACTGCCAGGGATAGGTCACCGTGTGGTGCAGGCCGGTCAGCCGCCAGAGGAAGGCAGAAGGGCCGAAGAGCAGGAGGGTCAGAGCCAGGGCCAGGATAAAAGGTGTCAGCGGATCGAGCGGGTTCTCATCTTGGAGGCCTGGATGGATTGACACATGGATGCTCGACTTGTTTGTCGGCGAGTTGGGCGGATTGAGCGGATTCTTATCCCGGTTTGATCCGCCGAGGCCGGCGCGCGCCCTTCCGGAGGCCAGGAAGAGAGTCAGTATGGTCAGGCCGACGGCGGCGAAGCCAAAGCCCAATGCCAGCCCATCGTCCCAGCCGGGCCGGCTGGCGCCAAAGCCCCAATAGGCGGAGAAGAGTTGGGCCGGGTAGAGGAAGTGGTCGAAGAAATTGATGGGCGAGGCAGGGACCGAGAAGCCCGCGGTCAGAAACGTCAACGCCAGGGCGACGACCGTCCCGCCCAGCGCGGCTACGATCAACCCGTAAGGGTGGCTCCTTCCCCAACGGGGACCTGCGGGTGCGGTCGCCCCGTTGACCCCCCGGCGTCCCAGCAATACCCACCCCAGAAGCAGAAGCCAGGCCCAAACCGTCAGCCCGGTCTAGCTCAACCCCAGCAGGCCCCAGGCCAGCGCTGCCGACATCGCCCGCCGGTAGGGGCGACGCGGTGCTTTGCCCGCCGCAGCCGCCAGCGCCCAGGGGAGCAACCCCAGGAAAAGAGCCTCCCCCCACGCGCCCCGCACGTACACGACGGCGACGCGATACGGCAGGTAGGTATAGACCAGGGCGGCCAGGGCCGCGCCCGCCGGCCCCAGCGGGCGTCGCAGCCAAAAGTAGACCCCCGCCGCTCCCAGCAAAAAGCCCAGGGCGAAGACCACTTTGACCCCGGTCAGCGGCGTCCCGCCCAGCCAGACCACCGGCAACGCCAGGTAATAGGGCAGCAGACCGTCCCCGCGCAGTGGATCGAAGTGGGTGGCGACGGTGGGGGTCCAGCCCAGGTTCAGCGGTCCATTGGCTAAGTCGGCCAGGTTGTAGATGGGCACGAATCCGCTGTGCACCTGGGCGTAGCCGGGATAGGCCAGCGGCGCGACCGCGAAGACGGTCAGGGCCAGGGTGAGCAGGAGATGGGCCGCGTGGTCACGCGGCCAGATCAAACGGTAAATCGCTGATGTCACGCAGTCGTTTCCCCTTAACAAGGGTATCGAGCATCTCAATGACGGCCGGATTGCCGTACTCCTGGAATGTCTGCCTTTACGGAGAACCTCCACTTCCCCGGTCGAAGGTGTTCGATGAGATGAAACGCCCCTTTGAGGAATTCTTTGGTGACCTCTTCAAAGGCCGTTCCAGCAGTCTGTCCAGAGGGGAGGGTTTCGTGCAATGGATACCCCAGTCGTTTCACGATCCCCTGAGCCAGGGCCACACTGGCTCGGCTGTGCTTGTCAGCAATGTTGGGTATGTTACCTGGCTTCAAATAAAGAATCCGCTGACAAATTTTACGGTGATACTCACGGCGCAATTCCTCAATACCCATTCAGGAACTCCTTCACGAGTCGGGCTTATATAACCCAATCACGTATTCTTCGTGCATTCTTTCTTCAATCTGCGAGTTGGGCCGGGCACTCCTTCGCGCCGGCATCATCCGTTTGTCCCGATCCAGCTTCCGCACCGCGATGTCAACCAAATCAAACCCCAAGCTCTCTCCAATCTCCCCCAGGCATATTTGGGTCTCAGTGTCCAGACCACGCATTGTTGAGGTGCCCACCACGACGATGGCGGCTTTGCCAGGTTTCAAAACACGGTACATCTCTGATAGGCTTCTGGTCATCTCTGAGTAATATCGGTGCAAAACCCTTGCTTTTCTTTCATCATACCTGGCAATTCTGGTAATCACCTGAGTTGAATAGTTTGGCACCTCCAATAGATGGAAATCGGTCAATGCCTCTCCGCCAATGTATTCCCGCCGTAGCTTCGACAGCTCTTTAACTGGATGACCGAACCAGACTAGAGAAAACTTGTGAGCACGCATATAGTCAATGGCATTGGAGGCATAGGGTGGGGAAGTGACAATCAAGTCTACCGTGTTGTCTTGCAAAGCAAGAGATTGAGCATTGCCCTTAAGTAAGGCGACCCCGCCTGTTCCATACGCCAGTTCGGTCAAGCTCTGAATGTTCTTTTTCAACCGATGACGGTACTGGGCAATAGCAGAACGTGGAACTTTGTCGCTTACCCGGTGCGGGCGCGTGTGCGCCAGGTCACGTGCCCTGGACACACCACCCGACTTGGTGATGATGATCGCCGAAAACGCAAGTTCCAGGAAGCCACGAGTGATTGGATTCTGGACTTTCTCGATTTCACGAATGAGCGCTATAAGTTCGAGTTGCGTCTCTGGCAGAAACCAGTAGTCCACGAACTTGCGGGTGGCATCGTCAAAGCGAGCGTCCAGCGAATCCATCAGCGAAGCGACATTCCGTTGTAACGCCACTTCTGCATCTCTGAGAACTCGATGACCTGTCTCCGCCACTTCTTCCAACGCGGTTGGGGTAACTTTTGCTTTGCATAGTCTCAGTGCCAATGGATCAATGTCAACTCCAAGCCCGCGTCTTCCAAGAAGGAATGCCTCTAAAACAGTGGTGCCAGATCCCACCATCGGATCGAGCACCAAGTCTCCCGGATCGGTCAGCCACTCGATAAACTTTCTGGGCAACTGAGGAGGAAACTTGGCCGGAAAGGAATGGAAATTGTGTGAGGCGTAGGCACTGTTCGTACCATGGAAATCCAGATCATCTGATAACAGATTTTCCAGCTTGGCCCGATACGTCATATCCGGCTGCCGCCGCACGACCGGTTCTACGGTCAGTGGTAGTCGGAGTTGTTGGGCTGTCATCTGCATTCCCCTTTCCGCCTGGCTTGGACGCATTATACATTGCGTTCCACACTTGCGCCAAAAACGCTATCAGCGCGGCTGAGGCGGCGTTGTCCACCAATCGCCGCCGGGACCGGCAGACCGTCAATCGTTTGACACGCCTTCGATTTGTTGCTAAGATTTCGGGGTTGATCCTCACACGGCTCGGGCCGGGCAACGCAACGCTCGGGCCGGTCTCTGGGGGATGCTCGGGCCGGTCTCTGACCGTGCCCGATGGCGGTGGCTCGGTCGGAGACCGGCCACAGCCCTGAGGGTCGGAGACCGGCCACAGCCTGGGGTCGGAGACCGGCCACAGCCCTGGGCAACGCAACGCTCGGGCCGGTCTCTGACCGTGCCCGGCGGGTGGCTCGGTCGGAGACCGGCCACAGCCCTGGGGTCGGAGACCGGCCACAGCCCTGAGGGTCGGAGACCGGCCACCGCCTGAGGTCGGAGACCG
>JAJRXB010000224.1 GCA_024276515.1 Chloroflexota bacterium | reverse complement strand
GGGCCGTGAGAAACCGGGAACGTATTTATGCCTCGCTGTACTTAGTTCGGAAGGAAGGTAGAGGGGAAGGTATCATGAAGCGATTTTCGTTGTCCATCACCCTGACCATCGCCACCCTGTTGACGGTGGCCGTCGCCGCCCTGGCTGCCCCCCCGGCCGACGAGCCGGGCACGCCCTCTGCCCAGGCCGCCGAGGACGACTGGCCCATGCTGGGACACGACCTGGCACGCTCCAACACCACGCCCCATCAGGTAGACCCGCCCTTTGGCCCCTATCGAGCAGAAGCGGTGTGGGTCCGCGACTTCGCCAGCGGCGACGAGAAGACGTCGGAGTTGGTCTTCAACCAATATCAGCCCATCGTCGTCGGATCGCTGGTGTACGTGGGCACGTCGCGCAACAATATGTACGCCCTGAACACCGAAACCGGCGCCATCGTCTGGTCATACGACGGCGCCGAGCCGGGACTGATTATGGCCTCGCCGGCGGTGGATAACGGTGTGCTTTATTACGCCGCCACCAACGGCCACGTTTACGCCCTCAACGCCACCACCGGCACACTGATTTGGGACCGGGAGATCGTCACGTTGGGTGGTTTTCGCACCTCGCCGGCCGTCTACGGCGGGTCCATCTACCTGGGCGCGGAGGATGGGGTCTTTTACGCCCTCAACGCAGCCGACGGGGCCATCCGCTGGACCTACGACACCGGCGCCCCCATCCTTAACACCGCCGCGATAGACACGACTCGAGGGCGCATCTACTTTGCCAACGAGGATATGTATGGCTTTGCGCTGGACCTCAACGGGAATCTCGTCTGGAAATCGGCCAAAATGCGAGGCATCAGCACCCGCCGTTTCTACCCGGTGATCGTGGACAACGGCAACGGGGTCATCTTCAGGACCAGTCCCGGCTCGGCGACCCGCGCCTTGAACGGCGGCGACACGCTGATGGCCCGCACCGCCGGCCTCTCCGTCCCCGACGATTTCACCCACGTCAACCACGGTGACTACGGGGCCAACGTTTATGCCCCCTACAGCGCTACAGGCTTCAACGCCGAGCAAAACGCCATCGTAAACTGGCTGACGAACGAGCACCCCGAATACGAAACCTTTTACCTGCTCAACGCCAACGATGGGAGTCAGCGATACATAGTCCCGGTGCTCTGGTCTGGGGGCTCTGGCGAAGTAGGAGAGCCGCCGGTGGTGGCCGGCGATGGCACCATATACGTGCGGGCCCGCTCCTACTACGGCAACTTCGACGACGACAACATCATCTACCACTTCGGCACCCCGGCCAGGCTGAACCTGAGCACCGGGCGGCTGGAGCTATTTATGCTGCCCACTCAGAACAACACCTGGAGCACCGCCATGTTTGTGATAGGCGACGAGGCTTCGGCCATCAGCCTGGGTGGCGACCGGCTCTACTTCTACAGCCACGGCGACGCCGTCGGCTCGGTGCTGACCTCCGGCACGGACGCCGGCCGGGTGACCGTCTCCCGGGACATACCGCATTCGATAGAGAGTTCGCAGCGAGGCGCTGCCCTGCCCTTTGGTCAGGACGGGCTGGACAAAGTTCGCTTTATGGGTGGGGCCGGCGGCGGGTCGTCCCTCTTCGGCCAGCCGGCCGTCATCGCCGATGGCAAAATCTTTTTCGTCTCTCAGGGGATGATCGGCATGTACAAGACCGGGTTCAACGGGGAGACAAATTACAT
>JAJRXB010000223.1 GCA_024276515.1 Chloroflexota bacterium | reverse complement strand
GCTTGGGCCTGGCCACGGTCGGAGACCGGCCACAGCTCGCCGGTGCTTGGGCCTGGCCACGGTCGGAGACCGGCCATAGCTCGCCGGTGCTTGGGCCTGGCCACGGTCGGAGACCGGCCATAGCTCGCCGGTGCTGGCTGGCACGGTCGGAGACCGGCCATAGCTTGCCGGTGCTTGGGCCGGTCTCCCGACCGCGCCCAAAGCCCCCGGCTGCGCCCGACGGGGAGGGCCATCAACCTACAGCCCTCCCCATTTTTTGAGATACACTTAGTGTAAAAAACACACTTTCTGGGAGGAAATCAATGATCATCTGGCTTCTGGGACTTTCGGCCCTGCTCGTCTTGCTCCTCGCTCACCGCAGCGTCGTCGTGGTGCAAGAGGAGACAGCGGTGATCATCGAGCGATTGGGCCGCTTTCACCGACTGCTGACGGCCGGCGTTCACCTGATCGTCCCCTTTGTGGATCGGCGCAAGACCATCGTGTGGGCCGGCGGCAAGCCCAAGCAGCGCTACGGCCTGGTCATCAATCACCTGGACCTGCGGGAGCAAATCGTCTACGCCGACCCGCGCCCGGTCATCACCCGCGACAACATCACGCTGACCATCAATCCCATCATCTACTGGCGCATCGTGGACCCGCGCCGGGCGGTCTATGAGACGGGCGACCTGATTGACGCCATCCTGACGACCGCCGTCAGCGCGCTGCGCAACGTGGTCGGCGATCTGGAGCTGGACGAGGTGCTGGTCAGCCGGGAGCGCATCAATCGGACGGTGCTGGCCGCGCTGACCGGGGTCGCGCCCCGCTGGGGCATCGAGGTCAGCCGGGTGGAGATGGTGGAGCTCTCGCCGCCCGACGACATCCGGGCGGCGATGGAAAAGCAGATGCGTGCCGAGCGCGAACGCCGCGCCCGCGTCATCGAGGCCGAGGGTCGCAAGCAGGCGGCCATCCTCGACGCCGAGGGCGAGAAGGAAGCGGCCCTGCGTCGCGCCGAGGCGGAAGGCCAGGCGGCCATCGAGCGCGCCCGGGCGGAGAAAGAGGCGGCCCGCATCGCCCGCGAGAGCGCCGACGAACTGGCCCGCATGGCCGCCGCCTCCCGCCACGAGGTCCTGCTGATGGAGGCCCGCACCGACGTTCAGGTCAGCGACGCGCGCGCCGACGCCGCCCGCCGGGCGGAGGTCATCCGCGCCCGGGGGGAGGCCGAAGCCATCGAAACGGTCTACAGTGCGCTGCGCCGGGCTGCCCCTGGCCGCGAGGTGCTGGCCGTCAAATATCTGGAGATGATGCGCGCCGCCGCCGACGGCCAGGCGAACAAAGTCTACATCCCCTACGATGGCGCCGGCATCTGGGGGTTGATGGAGCAGTTGAAGGATCTGTGGAAATAGGTGACAGGCACTTTTGTAAGTGCCTGTCACCTGAGCAGCCAGATTTCCAACCGGGTGAACGGGTTCTCGGTGCCCACGAAAAGTCCCATGGGCGTCGACTCCAGCGTGCGGATGCCGTGGTTGTCGGGGTTGTTCAGGCCGTCCAGGAAGACCGGCTCCCAGTGGACGCCGTCGGCGGTGCGGTACAGGTCGCCGCCCATCGGCGAACTCCAAACCTGGGGGCGGACCACCAAATAGTTGAGCAACGGCTTGAAGGGAGGCGCAACACTCTCTACCTCTTCGCCCAAAAAGGCGATGGTGCGCGACATATCCCACGTGCCCAGATAAAGACGGCCCTCGTGTTCTTGCATATACCAGCAATACACGTTCAAATACCAGCCAAAGCCGGCCCGATAGCCGGAAAGGGGCTGGCTACGCGCCGGCCCAACCACCACTTCCCAGCTATCATCGGGGTTGATGCGGATCACGTCGCAGCCTCGTGGCCCATGCCGGGTGACTGGGTTGAAGCCCAAAGGGATGCCGGTGCCCACGTAAAGGTGGCCTTCGAAGGGGCGCATGCTCATCACCGCCTCGCTCTGTCGGTAGCCGGTCCCTCCGCGGATGATCGGTTGGGGAGGCGCTTCAGGGTCCGACAGGCAGCGCAGTTTCCACACTTCGTAGCCGGTGGGATTGTAGGTTCCGGCGTAAAGGCAGCCGTTAAAGCTGGCCAGACTGGAGATGCCGGTGTTGTTGGGGTTTCCGAAGCCGTCGGTGATGACCCGGGTGAAGGTGAGCCCGTCCGTGGCCCAAATCTGTCCCACGCCGCCGGGCAGGATGTCGCCGGAGCGGGTGGTGGACATGTAGAGCAAGCCGTCGTCGTGCGGGATCATACCGCGGATTGAGCCGATTTGACTCTCAGGCTCGTAGGGAAAGGTGAACACCTTCTCCCAACTGCCGGGGTCGCCGGTGACGCTGCGCCACACGGACGGGTTGCGGGCGGCCATCGTGCCGGCGTAAAGATAGGTGCGGCCGTTGATTTTGGCCCGGTAAATCCCCATCGAGCGGAAGCCCTCGTTGAGGTAGGGAGGCTGCTCGTGGTCGGCGTAGTCCAGCACGACCTCCCACCTCTCTGGCCCCAGGTCGGGCCGATAGCGGCGGATCTGGGGTGGTTGCACCGGGAGGTCAAGTCCCTGTTTGCGCTCGCGCAGAACGGCCATCGTCAGGCCGAGGATATTGTTGTCGGTGCCCACGTAGAGATAGCCGGTGGTGGCTCCATCGGGCCGGAAATAGCGCATCGACCAGGCGGAGTCTGCCAGACGCGCCCGCCCATCTTCGTCGAAACCGGGCGGGGCCACGCGCCTGAACTCCGAGGCGGTGTTGACCAGACTGACGTAGCGTGGCAAGTAGTGCGGTCGGTGGGTGGCGACGAACAAGCCCGCGCCGATGAGCACAAACAGCGAAACGGAGGACATCAGCAAGATGGTGATGAAACGGCGCACGAGCTTTCTCCTGGGCGATGGTTGGGTGGGACACTGGGATTTTACCCCCGACCTGGATAAACGGCAAAGGGGGCGCCGGCGCGGTCGGTTCGAAGGGTGCGTTTCGGTTTGGGGGCGAATGCGGGTTTTGAAGCGCTGAAGACGCTGAATGTTGGCGGTCTGACGAGCGGAGGATGGCGGATTCACCGCGCCCGGTCAGGGGTCACAGACCCCTGACGAGCGGTCACAGACCCCTGACGAGCGGGCACAGGCCCCTGACGAGCAGTCACAGATCTCTGACGAGCGGAGGATGGCGGATTC
>JAJRXB010000222.1 GCA_024276515.1 Chloroflexota bacterium | reverse complement strand
TAAAGTCGGCTCAAGCCGACTGCTCCTCCCCCGATACTGGGAAAAGACAGCACGTTTCAACGTGCTTGGGCTATTAGCCCTGAGCTTTAGCTCGGGGCGGGCGTCAGCAAGGCGAGATGTGGGTAATGATAAGCCCTGTCAGGGAGGGGTGAACGCTTACGTTACGGTTACTGTATCGCCTGCGTCTCTACTGAACGTTCTTGATGAGGCTTAAATCTCCCGTTTTGGCTGCTTTTAACACCGGCCCCATGTACTCGTCTACCATCTCGGCCGTGAGGGGCACCGGCATGTTCTCCAATTTCATCTTGAGCTGCGGGTTCTTGGCGGCCGTCAGGGCGCGTTCGATGTGCGCTTCGCTGAAGCCCGGCACTTCGTCCAGCGTGGCCGGGAAGCCGATTCTCTTTTCGAAGGCAATCATCGCTTCGGCGACGGCCACGCCCAACTCGCGCCCGTCTAGCCTGTCGATGTCCGCATCGGTGTACCCCGCATAGATTTTGCCGACCAGCTTCAGCGGCTCCTGGACGGCCGGCGCGAAGAAGACGGTGTAATACGGATTCATGATCGCGCAGGCCCGCCCGTGGCTGAGAACGTCAACCAGTGAGAAGCTCGTCAGGTGTCCGCCATTGGTCCCGCCCAGCATGATGGCGTATCCGCCGAGGTCTGTCGCCAAACCTAGCGCCTCCCGCCCCTCGGCATCCTGAGGGTTCTCCATCACTCTCGGCAGATACTCCACCACCAGCCCGATGCTCTCGCGCGCCACCTTTTCCATGTGTGCGTAATACGGCTTGCCGACAGCGCCGTACAACACCTCCAGTGAATGGGCAATGCCGTCCAGCGCCCCGTCGGCGGTCAGCGAGGGGGGCGCTCCGTACGTCACCTCGTAGTCGAAGACCGACCGGGACGGCACGATAGCCTCGTCCACGATCAGCTTCTTCTGCCCCGTCTTCAGGTCGGTGATGTTGGAGTACTTGGTCAGATGGGCCCCGGAACTGGCCGCCGTCTGAACGGCCACGTGCGGTGTCAGCCTTTTCCCTTGGGCGCTGCTGGCCAGGGCCTGGGTGACCAGGCCGGTCCCGAAGTAATCTTCAATGTCGCCGCCCAGGGTGCGCAGCACTTCACCCGCCTTGGTGGCATCGATGGTGCTGCCGCCGCCAAAGCTGACGATCACGTCGGGGTTGAGGTCTGTCAACTGCGCGGTGATCCGGGCCAGGTCCTCCTGGGGGGCGTTGGGTCTGGCTCCGGCGATCTCGCCCAGCACCTCAACTCCGGATGCTGCCAGCGACTCTTTGATCGCCCCGACGAAGACGTCGGCGCCGGGAAAGTCGTCGCGCACCAGCGCTGCCCGTCTCCCCAGTTCGGCCGTTATTCCCCCTATCTGGGGCAACACGCCCAATCCATGGAGATATTTGTCTCCCTTGAACTCGCGGAGCAACGCTCGCGCTTGATCGAAATTCGCCATTTCCACACCTCCATAATCAATTGGGCGATACCAGGATTTTGACATTCTCTTCTTTGTGCTTGATGAGCGCGTCAAAACCGCCGGTCAAGATGTCGTCCAGGCCGATTCGTCCGGTGATCAGCGGCTCCCCGTTGAACTTTCCTTCGGCCATCATCTGGATGGCCTCGTCGAACACACCATAGCCGCCCATGCTGCCCATAACGGTTTTCTCACCGTAAACCAAATCGGTGTAATCCAATGGGGCCGGCTGCTCGAAGACGCCCATCACGACCACTCGCCCTTTGCGCCGGGCGACCCGTCCGGCCAAAATGCCGGTGGCCTCGATACCGGCACACTCGACTACCACGTCGGCGCCGGCGCCGTCTGTGAGCTCGCCTATGGCCGCCACCGGGTCCTGATTCACAGGGTCGATCACCGCCGTCGCTCCGCATTGACGGGCCAATTCCTGTCGCCTGGTTGCCGGCTCGAAGGCTATCACCTGCCCGGCCCCGGCGATGCGTGCCGACTGAAGGGCCATCAGGCCGATCGGTCCGGCCCCGACGATGGCGACGGTCTCTCCTGGCTTCACGGCCGCTTGCTTGACCGCTCGGAAGGTGGCGGCAAAAGGCTCGACCAGAGCGCCAACTTCGTACGACACTTCAGGCGGCAGTTGGTAGCACATATAGTCATACACGTTCACGTACTGTGAGAAAGCGCCGCCATGCCAGGAGATGCCCAGGAAGGCAATGCTCGGACACAGGCCCATCAAGCCCGACTTGCACCACTGACATTCCAGGCACCCGATGATGGGGCAAAGGGCCACCCGGTCACCAACTTTTACCCGTGTCACGCCGGGTCCCACCTCGACGACTTTCCCCGCCATCTCGTGACCGAGGATGACCGGCGCTTGAGCGCCCGTCAGCGGGTGCGGCGCGTCGGTCGGTATGTAAAGGGGGCCTCCCAGGTATTCGTGCAAATCGGTGCCGCAGACGCCACACCAGGCAACTTCTACCTTCACCTGCCCTGCCGGTGGCGAAGGCGGTTCCGGCACATCCTCTACCCGAACGTCACGCCGGGCATGCCACACTGCTGCTTTCATTTTAGCTTGCTCCTTTCATCTCGTCTGTCTGATTCTGTTGACTACGCCGAATAATCTATGGTGCGATGCACGGCGTCGACGACGTCTTGATCGTCCGGCAGAATCTCACGCTCCAGGATGGGACTGAAGGGGATGGGAGAGTCTTTGGCACCGACCCGCTCGATGGGGGCCGTCAGGTAATCCAGGGCATGGTAGGCTGCCTGAGAGCCAATCTCGGCCCCCACGCCACCGGTTACGCAGGCTTCGTGGGCTATCACCAGCCGACCCGTCTTCTGCACCGACTGCACGATGGTGTCGATGTCAAGCGGCACCAGAGTGCGCGGGTCAATCACCTCCAGTGAGATTCCCTCGTCAGCCAATCTCTCCGCCGCCTTGAGCGAGAAATCAACCATGTCCGAAAGGGCGACGACTGTAACGTCCGTCCCCTCGCGGACGACGTTGGCCCGGCCCCAGGGTACGAAGTAAGGCTCTTCCGGCACCTCCCCGCTCGTGTTGTACAGCATCTTGTTTTCAAAGATGATCGTCGGGTTTGGATCACGCACCCCCGATTTTAACAGCCCTTTCGCGTCGTAGGCGTTCGAGGGCATAGCAATCTTGAGGCCGGGGACGTGCATAAACCAGGCTTCGAGACACTGGCTGTGCTGGGCCGCCGCCGAGCGTCGCCCGCCCATCGTCGTGCGGATGGTCAACGGCAGCGAGAGCTTGCCACCGAACATGTAACGCATTTTGGCGGCCTGGTTGACCACCTGATCCAGCGCCACGGCAAAGAAATCACTGTACATGATCTCGGCAATGGGCCGCAGGCCCGTAGCCGCTGCCCCCACGGCCGCGCCCAGGATGGCCGATTCTGAGAGAGGGGTGTTACGAATGCGCCTGGGACCGAATTCTTCCAGCAATCCCAGCGACACTTTGAAGGTGCCGCCGAACTCGGCAATGTCCTCGCCCAGCATGAATACTCGCTCGTCGTTTTGCAATTCCTCACGAAGCGCCTGTTTGAGCGCTTCTCGATAGGTCATCTGAACCATGTCACATCTCCGCCGGTAGTGGGGTGAAAATATCCGAACGCGCTTCTGCCGGGTCGGGTAGGGGGCTCTCCTCGGCGAAGGCGACCGCCTCTTTGAGTTCTTGCTCTATCCGCCTGTCGATCTCTTCGATGCCTTCGGCGGGGACGTCTGCCGCCAGCAACACCTTCCGCCAGCGCTCAAGGGGACACTTTTTCTCCCAGCTTTCTATCTCTTCGCGGGTGCGATACATCTGGGGGTCTCCTTCGTAGTGTCCGCGCAGGCGATAGGTTTTGGCCTCGATCAACGTGGGACCTCCACCCACCCGGGCGCGGGCCACCGCCTCCTGAGCAGCCCGGTAGACGGCGCCCACGTCGTTGCCGTCCACAATGATTGACGGCATGTCGTAGGCTACGGCTCTGACGGCAACGTCTTTGATCTTTTGATGTTGGTGTTTGGGGGTGGACTCGGCGTACCCGTTGTTCTCACACACGAAAATCGAGGGCAGGTTCCAGACCGAGGCCATGTTCAGCGCCTCGTGGAACACGCCTGTGTTTGAGGCTCCGTCGCCGAAAAAGGCGACGGCGACCTGGTCGGTGCCCAGATACTGAGCGGTCAGCGCCGCCCCATTGATGATCGCAATCCCGGCTCCGACGATGGCGTTAGCGCCCAGCATACCCAGGTCGGGCTCGGCAATGTGCATCGAGCCGCCCTTGCCTTTGCAATAGCCGGTGCGCTTGCCGAATAACTCGGCCATCATCAAATCCAGGCGACCTCCTTTGGCGATCAGGTGACCGTGACCACGATGGGTGCTGATGATTTTGTCATCGGGGCGCAGAGCGGCGCAGACGCCGGCGGCCACGGCCTCTTCGCCGACGTAGGTGTGTAAGAAGCCGGGAATCTTGCCCCTGGCGAATAGCTCAACCACCGCCATCTCAAAGCTTCTGATCCGCTGCATCGTTTCGTAGAGTTGCAGCGCCAGCTCTTTTGGAATCTTTTCGTCCATAAGTGAATAGCTCCCTTATACGTTGTGGAGTTGTGGAGTGAGGCACGACCATCAAATTTGCAGCACCCCGCCATCTGTCAGGCCAACCAGCAGCGGCGCGCCTGGGCCAAGTCCGCGCGGCGCTACCACGGAGGCCATACCCTGTTCCGGGCGCAGACCAGCTTGCCAATCCAGCCAGGATTGGCCGCCATCGCGCGAGACGAGCAATGCGTCGCTCAGCAGTGCCAGCAGGTCCGGTTTGGCAGGGAACTCCGGCGAGAGCAGGATGCTGTTCACGGCGTCGGTCACTGCCTCTCTCCCTATGCGTGTCCAGGTGTGTCCCCGGTCGTCTGAACGAAAGAGGCCACAGGATTCGGTGCCGACGAATAGGAGACCATCGTCGGCATAGGTGGGCGACAGGGCCAGGCTGAGCACCGGCGCAAAGTCGGAGGGAAAATCGACTTCTCGCCAGGCACGACCGCCGTTGGTGCTGCGGAAGATGCCGCTCTCTGTGCCCACGAAAAGCGTCTCGTCGTTGGCAAAGTCGGGGGAGATGGCCATAGAGAGGACGTTCAAATCCAGCAGACCGAAGTTCCACGCCGACCAATGCTCTCCCCGGTCACCCGAGCGAAAAACGCCATCTTCCATCGTCCCGGCCAGCAAGGTGCCGTCGCGGGCAAAATTCGGCGACACGACCAGCGCCGAGACGACGGGGGGCGGTGGGGGGAAGCTGGCGACGTGCCAGCTTTGACCGCCGTCGACCGAGCGCAAGATACCGCCCGGCACTCCGGCGAACAGGCTCCGGTCGGCCTCAAAATTGGGCGACACGGCCACGGCCACCGTCGTTAGAGGCACCTCAAGCGCCAACGATGCATAAGCATCCTGCCAGGTGAGGCCGCCATCCTCGGACCGGTACAGCCCCGAAGAACGGGCAGCGAAGCAAATGCCATTCCGCTCAAAGTCGGGTGACGTTGCCAGGGAATAAACGATGTTCAGAATTTCGGTCTCTTCTACCATGTCGGCTATAGTCGCTTTCTCTTGCTTGGCGCGCGTATGGTTGCGTGCTCAGGCTGCTGCGTGCGATGGACCAGCACGTCGATTGTCAAGGCCAGCCCGGCGCTGGCGACGGCGGCATATACGGCCGATTTCTGCACGGTGGCCGCATCGCAGATGCCTGTCTGCATCATATCCACCACTTGCCCCGAGGTCACGTCGAACCCGTAGCCTGGTCCGGCCAGGTTGATTTGGGCCATGATTTCGCTGGCGTCGTAGCCTGCGTTGGTGAGGATGGTGCGGATCGGGGCTTCCACAGCTTTGATCAAAATGCGGTAGGCGGCGCGCGCATCAGGGTCGGTGCTTTGATCTAATTTTTGCTGCAAGGCCGGACGACAGGCCAGCAGCGACACCCCGCCGCCGGGCAACACGCCCTCCATGATCGCACCCCGCATAACCGCAGCCGTCCGTTTCGCCAACTCCTGGCGCTCCGTGATCTCCAACTCGGTCGCCCCGCCGACCCACAGCGTCGCCGACCCACCCAGCAGTTTGCCGATTCGCTTCAGAAGCTTTTCGCGCAGGACCGGCTCTTCGGTCCCATCAAAGGAGGCACGTAAGGTGGCGATGTGTTCGCGTAACGCCCGTGGGTTTCCCTGGCCGCCAATGATCCCAAAGTTGAGGTAATCGGCCCAAACCCGCCGCGCGTGCCCAAAATCTTCCAGCTTTATTTGGCTGAGCGTGTGGCCGGCCATCCTGACGAAAGGATTCCCGCCGGTCAAGACAGCCAGGTCGGCCAGCGCCGCTGCCTGCTCATCCGCGCCCCAGCCGGGCGTTTTCACGGCAATCGCCTGAAACTTTTCGGGATTCTTATTCGCCAGCAAGAAAGCTATCACGCCATCGGAAAGCTTGCCGGCAACGATCAGCAACGAGCGAATGTTGGCCTCAATGCACAGGGCTATCGCCGGTAGAAGTTGGCGGGGGTCTTCGATCTCCAGGTCGCTGATTAAGATGGCGGCGTTTTCCAACTCTGTTCTGAGCCGGTTGCGATCGGTGATCATTTCCCGGGACACCAGGCCGCGCTCCCAATACATACCTTCCACGTACTCCCGCTCCAGGCCGCGACTGCGGCCGGGCCGGATTTCCAGCCGGCCACATTCGCCGATGATGTCGAAAATCTCGCCCAACATCCTGGCCAGGGGCGGGTCGTAACAGATCGACTCGGCTATCTGGGCCAGTTTCTCTTTGCCTGCTACGTGAACGGTCATGTCCGTCAGATGGTCGAGGATGACCTGCATGCCTTTTTCCAGGTAGGAGTGCAGCCGCATCGCATTGCCACCAGCGGCGAGGTAGCGCACGCCCTCGTTGTAGACCGACTGAAACAGCACCGCCGCGGTGGCCGTCCCATCCCCCGCCTGTTCCCGCAAGCGCCATAGAACGTCTCGGATGAACATAGCGCCCACGTCTTCGCCGCGACCCGGCAACTGGATGATACGCCGGGCGATGACACCGCCGTTGTCGAGCAGTTCTGGCATTTTGTCGTCGAACGTTCGATCAATGGCCACGACGCGCGGCCGCGGTCCCAAGGTCGGGCGGATGGCCTCGACTATCTGGTTGATGCCCCTTTGCATACCTCGATAGGCGGTGGGTTGAAAAACGACGCGCCGGGTTTTCGATCCTGGCATTGAATTCATTCCATTCCTTCCCTTCGACAGGCCTGGATGCTATTTACCCCTTGACGGCGCCCGCCATCACTCCCTCGACGAAGAAGCGACGGAAAATCAGGTAAAGCACGGCCAAAGGAATGATGGAGGCAAAGATAGCCGAATATATGACCTGGTAATTCGTCGAGAACTGGCCCACGGCGCTCTGGGTAAACGGCAGCAAGGTCGAGTTGGCCGGGTCCAAATAAACGTAAGGTTCCAGGAATTGGTTGTAAATCAACGGCATCTGGATCACGATCAAACTGATGATGGGCACTTTCAGGAGCGGGAGCAAAACGTGACGGATGTACTGCAACCGAGTGGCTCCGTCGATCAGGGCCGAATCCTCAAGGTCCTTGGGGATGGCGCCGATGGCGGAGGTGAAGATCATGGTAGACAACGCCGTCCCTTTGACGTTGATCAGAATGATCGCCAGCAGTTGGAGTCCCCACCGCGTGAATCCCTTCACGTCGTAGTTGGGAAACAACCCCATTATCCACTGGAGAACCTGGTATTGGGGCAAAAGAATGAGCATGGCGGGGATGACCATCTGCAAGAGGTAAATGTTGTACACGGCCATCTGGTCTCTGCGCCGCAATCCGGCCAGCCCGTAGCCGGTGAAAATTGATAGGACGGTCAAAAAAGCCAAACTGATAACGGTGACCAGCAACGTTCTCCCCAGAGCGCCCCAGAAGGAGGTGCCATACAGATCGCCTGTCAGCAAGGTGTTCCAACCATTGTAGGTGTAAAATCCGGCGAAGAAGTCCTTTATCTTCTCCTCGGGAATGTCGAACTGTTCGGAAACTTCTCGCAGTGAGGTCCGGGCCATTATAAATTCGGACTGGGGGATGCCCAGTGCCTCCTTCATGTCCCTCAAGTCCAAATCGTAAAAGACGGCCAGGTTCCCGACTTCGGCGTCCATGCTGACTTCGTCCGCCTTCGGGATCCAGAGATGCAGTTCCGTCGAGTCTTTGGTGCTCACAAAAGAGCGCACGAGGAGCGCGTAGAAGGGGAAGAGTGTGAATACGGAATAGATAATCATCACCGCCGTCACAAATACCTTGAGCAGTTGCTTCCGCCGGGCAATGGTGAGCATTGGCTCTTTTGTATTCGGGAGTTTTGCCAGAAGACTTGAACTCGCCATAGCCGTGGTTCCTCCTCTTTCATCAATGCAACCGTCGCTATTTAAGACCGCGTCTGAAAATTCAGGGTTTGGGGTCCGTAGTGGCGACTGAAGTCGCTGCTACCTTCCACAGATTTTAGTCAGACTCAAAGAACTTTTGGAACGTACCACTAGTATTGCAGACGCCGCTGCAAGCGCTGAAGCGCCACGCCTATGAAAACCAGAGGCAAGAAGGTCTCCACGGCCAGCGTCATCCCCAGGGCCAGCCGCTCGACTTGAAAGCCATAGGTGAAGAAAAGGATGCTGAGCAGCTTCGCCTCCGGGTTGACGTACAGGGCCCCCATAGCCACCAGTTCGTCGAAGACGGCAAAGGAGCCGATCAAACACATGGTCGTGGCCAGGATGAAGGAAGGCCACATCTGAGGAAAGTAGACCCGGGTGAGCCGCTGCCAGTACGACGCACCGTCTACGATGGCGGCCTCGATGGTCTCTTCAGGGATCGCCATCAGGCCGGACAGGAAGATGGCCATGTTGAAGCCGGCGTAGCGCCAGCCCACCAGGAGCGGTAAGATAAAGGCGGTTCCCTCAGGCGAATAGATGTCGAAGCCTTTCTTGATCACCCCCAGCTCCATGAGCAGGAGGTTTGCCGTCCCGGTTTCCCGGGAGAAGAGCATCACCGCCATGTAACCCGTCGCCAGGCCGGATATCATCAGCGGGAGATAGACCACCGTGAAGAAGCCGCCCCGAAACCCAACCTCGTACATCATCAGGGCCAGGCTCAGCCCGAAGATGTAAACTGTCGCGTAGTTCAGTGCAACAAATACCAATGTCCTTCTCAGGGCCGGGAAATAATCACGCTGGACGCTTGGGTCGGTGAAGATCGCCGTAAAGTTGCGGAATCCCACCGGGTTTATCTGTGGGTCGTTGAATTGCGACATGTCGGTGAACAGAATGGGTATGGCCACGAAGAAAGGGACAATCGTCAGCACGACAAATATCGTCAGTTGAGGTAATATGAAAGCCCAGTCTTGCAGGATGCGGGTGCGTTCGAGTTTGCTCAGTTTCTTCCTGGCCGGCTTCCTGGGTATTTCGTCACCAGGAGATGTCGCAGGTGCAGCTTGCATGACATTATCCCTCCAGAGAGGTGTATCTGGGCGGCCCACGTCTGCGGTGGGCCGCCCAGAGTCAAACAAGAGAAGAATCGAGACTCCAGGGTTTTCCGTACATCAGGTGCAGGGGCGACCAGGGGCCACCCCTGCGAGACACAAGGGTTGACCACTTCAGGCGGGCAGTCCCTCGAAACTCTCCTCCCAGTTCCTCTGGGCGATATCCAGGGCATCCTGGACAGTGATCTTACCACTCAGCAAGTTTGCCATCAGCTCGTTGTTGCCGTTGGCTTCCCAGTCCCAGACTCCCTTTGAGCCTTTCTTGCGGTAAGGACCGGCCACGACCGTCCCGGTCAGACCTTCTTCGAACTTCACGTCCGCCCACTTGCCCCCCTCGGTGCCGATTTCCTTCAGAACGGCCTGGAACTGCGGACCCTTGAGATCGAGTGGCTCGTCGAGCTTGTACAAAGGCACGCGGCCTTCCGCCTGCGCCCGTATGGGGACGGCCTCGGGGCTGAAGAACCAGTTCCAGGCTACCAGGATTTGATCCCATTCCGGCAGGTCCTGCACGCCCGCCCGCATAAACCACTGGTTGTCGATGTTCGGCGGCAGAGCGCCCTGTATCCAGACGTCCTGTCCCTCCGCCGGCGGCGTGGCCGGCAGCCCTCTCTGGTCAAAGGTGGAGCCGGCTGCCAGCGCCTTGTCCCACACCCACGGGCCGTGGAGCATCATAACCGACTTTCCGGCGATGTAGCTGGCTTCCATGTCGCCTTCCCACTGCCGGGTCCACATGCTCTCTGGAATCCAGCCTCTTTCGTTGGCCTTCACGAAGAACTCGTAGTAGTGGCGGTAGGGTGAGTCTTCGGCGTTGAACTTGGCTTTGCCCAGCCAGCAATCGCGCTGCCGGTCTCGCTGCCCGTCCGGGAACGCCAGCGGAATGAGGTCTCCATAGCCATTGCCGAAGACCCAGTTGTGCCAGGCCTGGTTGTAGAAGTAATCTACGTCGGGCTCCGAGTTGGCCCACGCGGTGCCTTCGTCCAGCCATTTCTCCAGGTCTTTCCAGCTCTTGACGTCTCGCTGCGGGTCCAGGCCGGCCCTGTCCATCAGATCGCCGTTATACTGCCAGGTGAAAACAAACCCCTGAAAGAGGTCCAGGGAGCGAGGGCCGGGCAGGCCGTACAGGTTCGACCAGGCGTTCCTGGCGTCGAAGGTGAAGCGGTCCCACCAGGGGAAGTCGATCTCGCCCAGGTTGACCGCCATCTCGTAGTTGTTCTTGTCGAAGAAGATTTGCATCTCTTGCGTCAATTCGATGGCCGGAAGATACCCGCCCGCCACTTTGGCTTCGTGGGCCGCCGCCGTGTCTTCGTTGATGGAGAACACGTTGATCTTGATCCCCGGGTGCGTGGCTTCGAACACGTTCCATATTTCCCGGTACGGCCCCTCGTATTCGGCCAGGGACATAACGTCCAGAGTTACCTCCTCGGCCGGTGGCGCGACGGCTGGCGCTTCGGTGGCCGCCGACGGAGCCTGGGTAGCAGGAGCAGGAGCCCCACACTGGGCAGCAACCAGGCCGGCTGCGGTCAGCGCGCTCGCACGCAGAAAGTCTCGCCGACTAAGATATTTCTTGTTCACATTCTTCCTCCTCACGAACTTTGCAATAGGTTCAACTTGCACGATCTTCTGTACCTGTTCTCAAATTCCGCATCACCTCCTTTACGAACGCGAGTTCTCTCGGAAAGTGCCGAAGCGTCGCTCCCGTTTGGCGGACTGTAAGCGTTCAGTGGGGGCAGCCTGCGAAGGTTTCGAGAGGGGTTTTGTGACGGTCATATGCCCTAGATAGGGATCGATTTGGCTTTCCAAAGGCATTTCCGAACTTTCGCAAGGCTTTACCGGGATGATTTTTACCTCCCCCCGAACGGTTACGGCGGACTTTCTGAGTACGCTTTGGATTGACGACGGCGTTCGTCCAATTCGGGGATGATTTCCTCCAAACCAAGTTCCCTCAACTGATCGGCCTGCGGCCAGCCCAACTCAAGGTCCCAGCCACGGGCCGAATAATACTCATCCAGCAATCCAGAAAAGCCCGCCTCGTCGATCAACGTTCCATCGGCGCGGCACGGCAGTTTGAAGTGGGGTGCCAGGGTCTCTTCCATCTTCCGTCCCCGTCCGGCGCGGGCCAACAGCGCTCGCTCCAGGGTGAAGGCACGTTCGGCAATCCGGGTCATTTCCTCGCGGGTCAATTCCACGCCGGTGACGGCAGCAAACAGCCGGAGGTCCAGGTCCAGATCGCCGAGGATGTCCTCGGCGTTCTGCCAGGCTTTCCGGCTCTCCATAGGGCGCACCAGTTGGGGGAAGGCAAAGTCGCAAAGGGGCAGCGAGTCGATGAGCATGTGTTGATGCTGGCTCCAGATCGCCACCGGCGCCTTGTTTTCAAAGGTGGGCTCGAGTGCGTCGGGGTCCCCCCAAACTTTCTCCGACAGAAGACGGAACTGGCGGCGCGCCAGCTCCCGGTCGTCCAGAAAGAATTCGGCGTTTATCAGGCAGCTTGAATGCGTGCCGATGGTTGGGTCGCGGCTGGTGCTGATGTGCATCATGGCCGAGATCACCCAAAACGGCAGCGGTTCTTCGTCCCAGAAGCGTCCCTCGCGGTGGGCGGGAAAGCCAAAGTCGAATTCCAGTTCTCGACCCAGGTGGATCAATTCGGCCGGTAATTCGCCCTCCAGTTCGTCCATCGCTCGCACCAAGTCTTCGGCAAAGATCTCGCCCAGGCCTTCACGGTTGGCCAACTGGTGCATAAAACGTTCAAACCAAAAGAGGTCCTCAGGCTCAATGGGATGCCCTCTGATTTCGCCGATACCCAACTGTTTGCAGCGGATGAACCAGGGCTGCATCACCAGGCGAAACCAGAGATCGAGGCCCAGCTTGTTACACAGTTCGTGCAGAGACACCTCCTCACACAAACCGAAGTTTCTGCCGGGGGGCACTTCCACGCCACCGCCACTGTATTCGGTGTCCTGCATGAAAGATTCGTGCCTCCAGACCGCGCCGATGCAGAAGGCGGGAATCAGCCGCTCGTCCACCGTGCGTTCGTAACTGCCGATGATACAATCGAAGGTACACGCCTGACTGCATATCGGGCGGCGACCGTTTGACTCTGCCGAATCGGCGCTCGCGGCCGGATCAACTCCGCCATCGTCCGGCGACTCTTCCTTGCGCAGGTTTTGGTCGCCCTCGAACACGACCGCGACGGCGGGCGACTTTTTGAAGGTTCCTGCGCCAATTACCTCTCGGAGTAGCGCCTCTGGGTTGGCCACGGAAACGCCCCCCGTGCCCCGAACCGTGATCGCTTTCAGGTTTTTGCTACCCCAGACTGCCCCAAAGCCACTGTGCCCGGCGGCGTTCTCCTCCGCATGTTGGACGGTGGCAAAACGAACCAGGTTCTCCCCTGCCGGGCCGATGGTCAGCACCTGGGTTTGTGGGCTCATCCGTCCCTTGAGCGTCAACTGCGTCTCTCGGGCGTCGAGGCCCCACAGGTCGGTCGCGTCGACCAGCCGGGCCTCACCATCTCGAATCTCAAGGTAAACGGGTGAGTCGGCCCTGCCGTGGATGACGATGGCGTCGAAGCCGGCGTACTTGAGTTCCGGCCCAAACCAGCCGCCCAGGGTCGAGTGCGTGTACCAGGGCCTGGGGTAGACGCGGGGGGAAAGGCTGGTCATCACCGTGCGGCCGCTCGTGGGCGCCAACGTCCCGGTCAGCGGGCCGGTGGCGATGATGATCCGGTTCTCCGGGTCATATGCGTCAACGCCGGCCGGGATCTCATCCCAGGCTATCCGACCGGCCATGGCCCGTCCGCCGATGTAATCGCCGGCGTAAGCCATGGTGTCTCGGGTGCTGATTTTCCCTGCCGTCAGGTCAACGTCCAGAATCTTGCCCATCCATCCAGAAGGCATTTCACACCCCCACTCTGACCGCTTCCACGTCCACGAGCGTCAACACCCCCACCGGGCAGAGTGCAACACACAAGGGACCCTCCTCTCGACCGGCGCACAGGTCGCACTTGAGATACCGGTCCTGGACCTCATTGTAGAAAATGGCATCGTAGGGACAACTGATCAGGCATGCGCCACACCGTATGCACTCCTCGTCCACGATGATCACCACGCCCCGATCATCGAGCAGCATGGCATCGGTCGGGCAGGCCAGGATGCAATCAGGCGAGTCGCAGTGCTGGCAAATCAGGATGTCGAACTCGTACCTGGCCATATCTTTGGTGACTACCAATCGGGCCAGGCACAGATTACATTCCCCCTCGTGGTGAAGGGAACAGGCCAGTACGCAAACCTGGCAATCGCGGCAAAGCCTGGCGTCCACGTGAATTCTTTTGTTACGAGTCATTAGCTGGCCCATCCTCGCCCGTTAGGGTGGATCAGCGCCTTCGCGTCCTGTCTGGCGCGCAGGTTCGCAAAGGCCGTCTCCCACTCCTTCGAGTTCATAGTGGCTGGTGATCACCGGATCCAGGTTAGAGACACCGATGAATTTGTCACCCTCTTCGACGCGGGTGACGTTCTCCCCGACCTCGTGTGCGATGCCGGAAAACTCGCGCCCCAGAGTGACGGTAGTCTCCCCGTTAAGCGTTGAGATGTTTGGGAGCGCGAGGGCTTGCTCTCTCCCTCCCCCCTCCCTCTCCCAAATTGGGAGAGGGAAGGGGGGCAGGCGGGGGTGGGTGGGGGCTTTGCCTCCTCTTCGCCACCAACACTCAACGGGGGGACCACCTCCTGACGTAACCTCTCAATAATTTGGGGTGGAGACCTGACGGGTTTGGGAAACCCGTCAGGTCTGGAAGATTGACCCCGAATTATTGAGAAGACATCTCCTGACCTTATCACCAGATAACGAGAGCGCTAGTCAAAGGTGATCACCTGATTGCGCTCGGCCGATTCGTAGGCCGTGTATACCAGGCGCATCGTTTTCAGGTTGTCTTCGCCGGAGGTCTCGGGGGGCTGGCCGGTCTTAAAAGCTTTCAGGAAGTCGGCGTGGATGGGGACCATGCTGGAGTGAGCAACGTCGTAATTGGGGTCGGCCCAGTCGTATCGTGGCGGCGGATAGCGACGAGAGAGCGTCCCCTCCTCCGTGGTGACGCGGATCCAGTAGTCTGGTCCCAAATCAATCGTGCCTTTCTTCCCCTCGATGTAGACGAAAGTTTCGGGAAAGCGTCCCCACTCGGTTTTGGTGGATTGGCTCATCTCACAGTTGCAAATGACGTCACCTATCCTCAGGATCACCGTCGCCACGTCTTCTCCGGCAATGTCGTCTCGGGTGCGGTACGTCTGGCAGTAAAGGCTCTGCGGTTCGCCGAAGAAGAAGCGGGCCAGGTCCAGGGTGTGGCTGCCCAGGTCGGTGAGGATGAAACGCTCCAACGTCTTCAAGAAGGGTTGATTCTCGAAGATGGGGAAGCCGTGGACGAACTGAATACGGGCGCGGAAGGGCTGGCCGATGTGGCCTTCGTCCAGCAGCCGCTTGACCGCTCTCATCGGCGTTTGGTAGCGAAAGTTTTCGTGGATAAAAAATGGGATGCCAGCTTCGCGGCAGGCCTGGACCATTTTTTGGGCCGTCTCGTAATCTGGGGCCATCGGTTTCTGGCAAATAACCGGAACTTTGTGTTTGGCGGCCAGATAGACGAAGGGGGCGTGCGCGGGGACTTCGGTGATGATGTCTACGAAATCGAGATCTTCTTTCTGAAGCAACTCTTCTGGATCACCGTAGACTCTCGGGACGTTGAATTTTTCGGCTACCCTTTCCGCCTTTGAGCGGGTGCGATTATACACGGCGACCAGTTGTACCCCACCCACCTCGAACCAGGCCGGAATCTGGTAGTGGGACCAGAACCCGGTCCCCATTACCGCGAATTTGAGATCAGACATGGTCACTCTCCTTGCTGACCCTTTTGCAAGCCCGTGCTTTACTTCACTTCGCCGGTGTACAGGGGCAGGCCGTCGGTATCAACGTCGAAAACTTCTATCGTCCCTCGTTGATCTTCGGTGACGTATATCTTCTTTGACCCCGGCGGGCCAAAGACGAGATTCGTCGGAAAGTTTCCCTCTGTCTTGATCCGCTCGACCACCGCGCCGTCCGGTCCCAGCACGGTGACGTCGCCCTGAGTGATGACCGTCACGTAAAGATGTCCGTTGGCACCAAACTTCATCCCGTCAGGCCCTTTAATGCCTTCCGGCCCCTCCGGGTCCACCACGTTGCCAAAGTCCTCTCGCTCGCCGACCTCCCCGTCTTTCCATTGATAGCGATAGACCATCCCGGTCAGGGTTTCGTTGACGTAGAGGTTGTCGTCGGGCCCGAAAGCGATGCCGTTGGTGAAACGAATCCCGGTATCGAGTTTCTTGACCTCCCTGGTCTGCACGTCAATCCTGTAGACTCGCCCGTCGGGGTACACGTCCATGTAGTCCGGGCGAACTTTTCCGCCGGGTGCGAATTCTTCAAATAAAATCCCTGAGTCGGTCATATACAAGGCTCCATCGGGACCAAACGCCAGGTCGTTGGGGAATAAGAAGGGTTCGCCGTCGCATTCGGTCAGGAACACTTCTACCTCGCCGTCCATCGTCAGGCGGAGCAGGGAGGGCGTGGCCGACTCGGCTACCCAGATGAAGCCATCTTTGTCCACGGCCAGCCCGTTGGGCCGCCCTGTTTTGGCGATCACCCGCTTCGTCTGGCCGTCCGGGCTGAGGTGAGTCACACAGCCGCGGTCCGGTCCCATTTCAACGCACAACCAGCTTCCGTCCGGCAACAGCACCGGACCTTCCGGCACGCTGAGACCTGATGCGAAAATCATTTTGAAAACCTCCTTCCGTTTGTTCGATTGGTTCATATTGGGTGAACGTTCACCACCATCAGGTGGGTGAGGCATCGCTTTGCTGCATAGCAGCGAGGGCAGCGAGTGCTTCCTCGTGGTTTTTTCGGATCTGCTTGAGGTGCGCCCGCATTGCCTGGCGAGCCCCCTCCACGTCTTTGGCGGCCACTCTCTCGAGAATCTGACGGTGGTAAGGCAAGACGTGCCGGGCAGGATCGATGTGCCGGGTCACCAGGGCAATGTAGTCCTCCAATAGATCTCGGATCACGCCCAACAAGAGACCGAGAAGGGGGTTGTAAGTCATACGGGCCAGCGCCTGGTGAAAATCGGTATCTCTGGCTGCAAACACGTCTGTGTCGTTCTGAGTCGCTTCCATAGCGGCCACGAGTTGCTCCAGTTCTGCGATGTCCGCTTCCGTGGCTTGCGAGGCCGCCAGTCCGGCGATCTCAACCTCCAGAATGGAGCGAACCTGATGAAGCTCTTCGAAGGAAACGCCCCCATTCCGAATTTGCACCAGGAGATTGAGCGGTTCGACAATTTGATCTCTGGTCACGTGTCGTACAATCGTTCCCACCCCTGGCTTGGTTTCCAGTAATCCTTTGGCTACCAGAATCCGAACCGCTTCCCGAATCACCGTGCGGCTCACCCCAAGCTTGTCGGCCAGTTCCCTCTCCGGGGGCAATTTCGCACCGGGTTTAAGCTGACCGCCGACGATCAAGCCTTGAATCTCGTTGACCACGCGATCAACCAACCGAACTTTGGTACCTATCGTTGGAAACAAACTTTCACCTCTCATTTGTCTTTCCATCACTGTTCAGACCAGTGCGGTCTGCCCTCCATCAACTGCCAGTATAGCTCCTGTGACAAAGGACGCCTCGTCGGAGGCCAGGAACAGGGCGGCATGAGCCAGTTCCTCCGGTCGGCCGAGGCGTTTCATCGGAAAAGTGGCTGCGAACGCCTCTATCTCCTCCGGCGACAAGTTGTCTCTCAGCATCGGTGTGTCGGTGGGGCCGGGGGCAATTGCATTGACCCGCACGTTGTCTTTGGCATGGTCAATCGCCATGGCCTTGGTCAGCAGGGCCACCCCCCCTTTTGAGGCCACGTAGGCGGCGATGTTTCCGGCGGCGTCGTGCGCCCCGGTCGAAGAGCTCACGTTGACGATGGAACCGCCGCCTCGTTTGATCATGTGGGGGAGCACGGCCCGGCTGCACAGGAAGGTGCCGGTCAGGTTGATGGACACCAGCCGGTTCCAGGCCTCCTCCCCGGTATCCAGGATCGTGCCAAAGAGGAGCACGCCGGCGTTGTTGAACAAAATATCTATGCCACCGTAGGCGTCCAGGGCGGTTTGGACCATGTGTTGGATTTGAGCCGAGTCAGAGACGTCAACCTCAACAAAGAGGGCTTCGCCCCCGGCGTCTTTGATCGCCTGAACGGTTTTCTGCCCTGCGTCCGCCT
>JAJRXB010000221.1 GCA_024276515.1 Chloroflexota bacterium | reverse complement strand
CAGGCGGTCGGCCTGGGCGCGCAGCAGCACCTCCGACGGGTTGCCGTCCTTGTCGAATTGCTTGACGAAGCGGCCCTCGGTGCGGGCGAAGGCGATGAAGTCAATCACCTCCCCGGTCTTGGGGACGACGTACCAGTCCTCTTTTTGCGCCGGGTTGCCTTGCAGACTCAGTCGCTCGCGGATGGTGTCGCCGTTTCGGGGGTCGTAGATGAAGACAGGGAAGGCGCGGCTCTCGACGGCCAGCTTGGACTGGTGGCGGCTCATGTTGTCGCCGACGCCGTGTTCGGGCTGGCAGGTGGTGTAGCAATTGACCACCGCCGGGCCGGGGAACGAGGCCGCGTCGAGCACCGACTTGTAGAAGTGGTTGGGGATGGCGGCCACCGTCTGCGCCACGAAGGTGTTGGGGTGCATCATAGCGATACGGCCCAGTTCTTTGCGGCTCTCCTGCTTGCCGGGGATGGCGCTGCCGTGGGAATACATCTTGGAATCCTGGCCGGTGAAGGTGGCGGTGCTGGTCTGGCCGCCGGTGTTGGAATACACCTGCGTGTCGAGCACCAGCACCTTGACGTTCATCCCGCTGGCCAGCAGTCGGCTCAGCGACTGGAAGCCGATGTCGAACATGGCGCCGTCGCCGCCCAGGGCCCACAGTTGCTTGTCGTGCCAGCCCAGTTGATCCCAGCGCATGCGGATGCCCATCGCGTCGGCGGGGCTGTTCTCGAAGAGGGAGTTGGTCCAGGGGACCAGGTAGGGGTTGTAGGGATAGGTGCTGCCGTAGACGGTGTTGCAGCCGGTGCTGGCCACGATGCCGATGTTTTCGCGTCCGTACTTGTAGCCCAGCGCCGCCAGCCACATGCGGAGGACGGTCGCCTCGCCGCAGCCGGCGCACGAGCCGGCGCCACCCACGTAGAGCATGCTCTGCTCGGCCAGCATCATATCCACGGCGACCCGCTCGTTGATGTAATGCCTGGGCGTCGGCGGCAGCGAGCGGAAGAAGTTGATGCTCTTCTGGTAGATGGGAACGGTTTTGTCCTCTTTTTGGATCATACGGAGGGCGTTGTAGCCCAGGTCCTCGCAGGCTTCCACGCACTCGGCGCAGCCTTTGCATTTGGTGGGGTCAACGAAGATGCCGAATTTGCCCGGCTTCTGGCCTTTGCGTTCGGGGACTTTGTAGAATTTGTTGGTGACGGCGAACTGCTGGGCCATAAAGTCCCGCTCGCCCTCGTCCTCGATCTGACCAAGGGCTTCCTCCAGCACGTCCACCTCGACCACCTTGCCCAGGATGGCGGTGTCGGGGCATTGGGTGACGCAGGTCATACAGCCAACACAGTTTTCGTGGATGAATTCGGGGATCTCCGGCGCCAGGTAGCTGAAATCGCGGAGCGCGCCGGTGCCGGCCGGCACGATGGAGCGGGCCAGGTGGATGTCGGCCTCCAGGGTGGCCGGGGCGGTCCCCTCGTTGTATTCGACCATCACCCGGTCGAAGAAATCGGCCACGTCCACGATTTGCTCGTCGTAGCCTTCGCCGTCATCGCCGGTCCTGGTCAGTTGCCGTATATCGAATTGGTCTGTGGTAACACCCATTGTCTATCCTCACTTTCCGAAATCGAATATCCTCGGTGGCCTGGTTGAGAGAGTCATCTAGCTTTGGATTCACAAGAGTTCCAGCAGCCTCTCGGCGCTGATCTGGGCCTTGCGCATAATGGCTCGCTGGGTGCCAACTCGGAGTTGTTTAGGTCCGTGATTCGGAGCTTGCACCACGACCCGCTGCCCCTCGATGATTTTCTGGTAGTTGCGATGTCGGGTGATTCGCACCGGTTCCCAGCCGTCGCGTTCCAGTATCCTGCACATCTCGTCGCAGGTTACACGCTTGAGTCTGGGGCTCATGCTGCTACAGCCACTTTCATTCGCACGTCGAAATCGCCGAAGAAGGGCGGAGAGAGATCCGATCCTGCCTCGACGATGTGAGGAACCTCTCGAAGTACCTGCTCGATGCCCACAATTTCGATGTATGAGGTGACGGCGTCTTGCAAGAAGATGAGCGCTTCGTCGAAGGTATCTCCTTCGGTCGTCACATCCAGCTCAGGGCAGTGAACTACATAGCCCCCTTCTTCGGGCGTAAAAATGGCAGTCAGTTTCAGCGTCGTCATCCAAGGCCTCCTGGTTCGTCATCCGTCATTCGTCATCTGACTACCGTTCCGGGCAAATCTCATCCACGGCGATCTCGAAGCCGGTCAACACTTCTGAGCGGACTTTCTCACCGCCTCCCCAGCGACCGATCTGGGTGAACACCCCCTCGCGCAGCACGAAGACTTCCACCAAACGCTGGTCGGTGTCCACAATCCAATACTCGCGCACGCCCGCCTCCTGGTAGACCTCGAATTTCTCGCGGCGGTCCACCAGCCAGTTGCTCGGCGACAGGATTTCGACGATGAGGTCGGGAGCGCCCTGCACGTTGTCCTCGGTGAGGATCTCCGACAGGCGGTCGGCGGCGATGAAGAGCAGGTCGGGCTGCACCGGCGTCGCCAGGTCCCCCATAATCACGTCGAAGGGGGCGGTGTACACGCGGCCCAGTTCGTGCGCATCGGCAAAGGTGGTCATTGCCACCACCAGACGGGTCAATGCGTACTGATGTCGTTCGCGCGGTGAGGGTGACATGTACAGCACTCCTTTGATGACTTCGTATCGCCAGCCATCGTCGGGCAGACGGGCGTAATCCTCGTAAGTCCATTGCCCCTGGGGGGGCGGCCATTCCCGTTCAACGGGGGGATGCTGTGCTTCGATAACCATCGCACGCTCCTTGTTCAAATTGCAAATGGCAAATGGCAAATCGCAAATAGCGAATGGCAAATTTAGGCAAACAGTTTCACTTCGGCCCTGGGGTCGAAGATGGGGGCGGTCAGGTCTTGAGCGATGACCTCTGGGGGGATCTCGAACGCTTCCTTGTATCCCCGTTCCACGGCGCGCATGTTGGCCTGCACCACGGCTTCGCCTCGCTTGCCGAAGTATTTGCGCAACGCCTTCTCGGACCGGGCCAGCACTTCTTCGTCGCTCAGACCGGCTTGCCGGGCGAAGGGGGTGGCCCGGAGAAAGATGCCCAGCAGCACGATGCCTTGCATCCGCACCTCCAGGTCGGCGACGGGGGCCTCCTCGCGGGCGATTTTGGCCGCGTCGGCGGCCAGCACCCGGATCTTCTTTTCGCGGATGATCTGCTTGGCCTTGGGGGGGATGCTGGCCCACACCGCTTCCGGCGTGGTCTTGGAAGTCTGCACGAAAATGGTTCCTCCCTCCTGGATGCCGTCCAGGGGGTTGCCGATGAGGAAGGCATTGACGTCGTTCATCGGCACGAAATCCACCCGATTCAGCTCGGCGTGGACGTGGATGGGCTCGTCGGCGACGGTCAGGTAATAGGTGGTGGGCAGTCCCTTCTTCTCGGAGCCGTATTTGGGATAGGCCTGCACCTGCTTGCCGAACACGTCCCCGGCGATGGTGGCGATGACTTTGTTGGTCGTCACCGAGCCGTAGCCGCCGACGGAATGCCCGCGCATGGAGAAGGCTCCCTTCGGGCGCACGTCGGGGTCCACGCCGTCGGTCAGCGCCAGTTCGTGCCTGATGCCGACCACGAAGTAGCGCCGACCGCCCCGGGCCATGTTGCGGGCGATGACCACGAAGTCGCCGGGGCGGATGTCGCGGCCGCCCAGGCCGGCGGCGCCGCTGTGGATGACCGGGATGCGGGTGATTTGCGGGTAGCCCTCGGCCCCGATCATGGCGTCGGCGAAGGCGGCTTTGACGTCGGCGGTGAGGGGGTTGCTCTGGGCCAGGGGATCGTCCATCCGCTCGACCACGCTGAAGGCTTTGAGACCTTTCAGCGCCTCGACGATTTGCGGGCCGGGGAAGGGGCGGTAGCAGGTGACGTGAACCACGCCCAGCTTGACTCCCTCCTGCTCGCGGATCCAATCCACCGTCGCCAGGGCGGTCTCCACCATCGAGCCCATACCGACGACGGCGTATTCGGCGTCCTCCATCCGGTAGCTTTCCACCATCCGGTAGCGGCGACCGGTCAGCCGGTAGAATTCGTCCATCGCCTCCTGCACGGCGGCGGGGACCTGGGCGTAGTAGGCCCGCTGGGCGATTTTGCCCTTCATGTAGCTATCCTGATTCTGCACCACGCCGGTCTGCAGCGGGTTGTGGGGGTCGAACAGGTTGACCAGCTTGTCCTCCGGCTTGCCGACGAATTCCTTCATCAGGTCCGGTTCGGGCAGCAGCACGTCTTCCACGGTGTGGGTGGTGAGGAAGCCATCCTGCACGTTGAGGAAGGGGGTGCGACTGTTTTCGGCGGCGCGGCGGGCGATGAGGCACAGGTCGCCGGCCCCCTGGGCGTTGCGGGCGAAGAGGATGCCCCAACCGGCGTCGGCCACGCCCATCACGTCGTCGTGGCCGGCGTGCACGTTGAGGCTCTGGCTGGTCAGCGCCCGCGCGCCGATGTTGAAGACCACCGGCAGCCGCTTGCCGCTGATGGTGTAGAGCACTTCTTTCATCAGGATGAGCCCCTGGCCGGAGGTGAAGTTGGTCACCCGGCCGCCGGCCAGGGCAAACCCCTCGCAAACGGTGGCCGAGCTGTGCTCCGATTCCGGTTCCAGGAACCTCAGCCGGTCGCCCCACAGATTCTTCTTCCCGTTGGCGACGGCCGCGCCGTAGCCGGCGCCCATCGTGGTGGACGAGGTGATGGGGTAAGCCCCGGCCGCCTGGGTGACGTGGGTTTCCACCCACACCACCATCCCCGCCCCGTCGGAGGTGGTGGGGGTGCCGGGGTACGGAAATTCCTTGCCTTTGGCGTCTTTATCGGTTCTGCTCATCGCAGCCTCCTTATGGCCGGTCAAAGAATCGCACCGAAGCGGACGCCCCGGTGCGCACCTGTTTGATAAAACACTATCCCTTCGTCCAGGATGCAGTTGAGATCAAAATCCATCGTGATGGATATTGTATCATGGTAAATAGTAAAAATCAAATTATAAAAATTCAAGGGCGTCGGCGGGTCAGCGAATCAGCGGGGTCAGCGAATCGGCAATCAGCGATCAGCCCCAGCCCTCAGCCTCCAGCCTCCAGCCTCGTAGCCTGGTACAGCGAGGCATAAATACGTTCCCGGTTTCTCACGGCCCTTCTATGGGAGAGAGCCGCCCCGGAATGGGGATTCCGGGGCTACGGGCGCCCTGGTAGCGCCGGAATCCCCATTCCGGCGTGGGGCCTGTATCCGACCTAACTGGTAACGAATTTACGCATCGCTGTACTAGGGTGAGCAGCACCCCCAGCAGGTAGAGGGCGATGGGGAAGTGGACGACCATCGGGTGCAGGGGCCGGCCGAGCATCAGACCTCCCGGGCAAAGGTGGGGCGGTCGGCGCCGGCCAGCATGTCCTCGTAGCGGGCCAGGGCGAAGAGGAAGGAGGAGAGACGGTTGAGGTAGCGGAGGGCCTCGGCGTTTTCCAGGTCTCCCTCGTGCAGCAGACGGGCGACCGCTCGCTCGGCGCGGCGCACGACGGTGCGGGCCAGGTGGACCAGCGCGCCGGCCTGGCTGTCGCCGGGCAGCACGAAGTCGGTGAAGGGGCCGACGGCCTGGCTCAGTTCGTCGGTGACGCGCTCCAGCCACGCGACCCGTTCGGCGGTGATAGGCGGCGTGGACAGTTCGACGCCGGGGGCGGTGGCCAGTTCGACCATAATGTAATACAGGTCACGCTCGATGGGGAGGAGCAGGTCCCGTCCGCGCCGGCTCAGGGGGCCGGCCCGGCACAGGCCCAGGACGGCCTGGGCCTCGTCCACCTGTCCGTAGGCTTCGGGACGGAGGTCGTATTTGGGGACGCGCTCTTTGCCCAGCAGGCCGGTGTAGCCCTCGTCGCCGGTGCGGGTGTATAGTTTCATCCCATCATCCCTCCACCAAAGCAGGGGCGGGGTAAGCGTTCACCCCTCCCTGAATGAAGGTTAAGAAAATAAGCGGGTAACCGAGGCATAGCACAAAGGCGGTTGAAACCGCTCCTGGAGGCCTGGCGGCCCAGCGTCCACCTCCGTGGACGCTGGCGTCGGCGCAGGCCGACGCTCGGCTTGGAGCCTTCAGGGGCGACTTCAGTCGCTTTATCGTCGGCGGCTTGTATGCCTTAAACATCATACAGGGAGGGGCCGGGGGAGGGTGGAATCTCGCCCGGAGAAGGATTCCGTCCGGGACGCAGGTGGTTTCTCCGGCGTCCCCTCCACCCCCACCCTCGTAATCCAGAAACTCGTGGCTCATACCGGCACCACTTCTTGGAGGATACGCCGCCCAATGCGCTTGCGCAAATTCCCTTTGAGAGTTACCTCTACCTTGATGCCAAACAAATCGCTCAAATAGTTTTGCAAGCTCACCAGGTCGAGCAGGCTGATGCGTGGCGGGTCTTCCAGTTCAATCAAAACGTCCAGGTCGCTGTCGGGACCCTGTTCGCCACGCACATAAGAGCCAAAGATGCCAATTTCGATCACCCCGTATCGCTCGGCCAGGTAAGGTTTTTGAGCTTGTAATATCTGTTTGATCTCGGTCAAAGTTTTCATCTGTCACCAGGAACCAGCGCCTTCGCTTGGCCGTCGGCGTGGTAGCTGCTGCGGACCAGTGGCCCGCTCTCCACCCAGCGGAAGCCCATCGCCATGCCCTCGTCGTGCAGACGGGCGAATTCGTCGGGGTGCCAGTAGCGGGTCACCGGCAGGTGATTGCGGGTGGGGCGCAGATATTGGCCGATGGTGAGGATGTCCACCTCGTGGACGCGCAGGTCGCGCATCACCTGAATCACCTCATCCCACGTCTCGCCCAGCCCCACCATCACCCCCGATTTGGTGACGGCGTCGGGGTCCAACTCTTTGGCCATCTG
>JAJRXB010000220.1 GCA_024276515.1 Chloroflexota bacterium | reverse complement strand
ATTGTCATCAACGACCGTACCATCTCCAGGCAACACGCACGCATCACCGTGCAGCCCAATGGGGTCTTCATTCAAGACCTGGGCTCGTCCAACGGAACCTTCGTCAACGGGCAGAGGATCACCGGCCTCACGCAACTGGGACCGGGCGACGTGCTGCAGGTGGGCACTTCGGTGACGATGAGCGTGCAGGGGGCGGTCGGCCTGGTTCCCGTGCAACAGCCCGGCTACGTTCCGGCCCCCCAGCCGGTGGTGACGGCGCCGGCCTCCCCTGGTCGGGGGCTGGGGCTGTTGATAGCCCTGGCGGTCGGCTTTTTGGCTCTGGTTGCCATCGGCCTGGCCGCCGTCCTCGTTCTGCAGACGGCCCGACCGGGGTCCGGCCGGCCCGCCTCGACGGACGCCTCGCCCACCACCGAAGCGCCGACGGAGGCCGCCGTCACCGAAGAATCGGCCACCGAACCCGCCCCGGAACCGGACGTCAACTTCACCGCCGGCAAGACCACCGTCCAGTTGGGCGAGTGTGTCACCCTGCGTTGGCGCGTGGAAAACGCCGAAGAAGTGCGCCTCAACGGCGAACTCGTCCCCACCGAGGGGGAGCGCAAAGTTTGCCCTCAGAAAGCGTCCGAAACCTATCGGCTGACCGTCCTCACCCTTGATGGCGAGACCAAAGAGGAATCCATCTCGATGAAGGTGCCTCCCACCCTGCCCCCGCCGCCGGGGGTCGAGATCGAGTTCGTCGCCGATCAGACGACGGTCGGCTATGGGGATTGCACCACGCTGCGCTGGCAGGTGAAAAATGCCCAGGCGGTGCGCCTGAACGGGGAAAAGGTAGGGGCCCAGGGCACACAAGAGGTCTGTCCAAAGGAGCCGGCCAACACGTATCAGCTATTGGTCGACCCGCTGGAGGGGGAACTGATTGAGCGCATGGTCATCCTCAACGTGCCCGCCACGCCGACGCCTGTGCCCACGGCCACGCCGACGCTCAAACCCCAGCCGCAAAACCCCGCCATCGACAAATTCATCGCCGACCAATACACGCTAAATCAGGGCGGGTGCACCACGCTGCGCTGGACGGTGCGAAACGCCCAGGTTGTCCGCCTGGACGGGAACCAGGTGGCCGCCCAGGGGAGCCAGCGGGTGTGCCCCACCGCTTCCAACAACGTCTACAATCTGGTCGCCACCGGGGCCGGAGGGGGGAGCGTTCAGTCGTCGGTCCAGATCTCGGTCATCGCTCCCACGTCTACGCCTGTGATTGTCATCGTCACGCAGCCACCCCCGCCGCCGGCCGGCCCGCCCAAATATGACATCGGGGCCAGCGTCGGCTACGTCGATGGCGACAAGCGCTGTTTCACTTTGCAAGGCTACATGGAGAACGTGAAAGCCGCTTATCTGGATGGCGGCGAGTTCAACAACGAACCCCTCACCGGGCCTTCGTGGGCCAAGAAGGTTTGCCACAAGCAAACGACGACCTACACCATGATCGTTGAGCTGCCTGACGGCAGTTTCGATTCCGTCAGCGTGACCCGGGAAGGGCCGTAAGCCACCTGCATCCGAACCTGCTGAGAGCGCGTCTGAAAATTCAGGGTTTAGGGTCCGTAGTAGCGACTCACCTGCACTGCGCCGCAGTACGGTGCAAGTGTTAGTTGTTTTGGCTCAATAATACCTGCAATTAACGACTGAAGTCGTCACTACGAGCATTTTTCAGACACGCTCCGAGACCAGGAGATCACGATGACAAATCTCGTCGGTCAAACCATCGGGAAATATCGCATCGTCGCCCGGTTGGGCCGGGGAGGGATGGCCGAAGTCTACAAGGGCTATCAACCCGGCCTGGACCGATACGTGGCCATCAAAGTGTTGCCCAGCCACCTGGCCGACGACGAGGACTTCATCGGTCGCTTCGAGCGGGAAGCGACGGCGGTTGCCCATCTGCGCCATCCCAACATCGTGCAGGTTTACGACTTCGACGTGGAAGGCGACCTGTATTACATGGTGATGGAGTTCATCGAAGGCCCTACGCTCAAGACGGAGCTCAAAGAACGGAGTATCAAGGGCCAGATCTTCTCACTGTCCGAGACGACTCGCATTATCACGGCTCTGGCCAGCGCCATAGACTACGCCCACTCGCGGGGTATGGTCCACCGCGACCTGAAGCCGGCCAACATCATGTTCACCGCCGAGGGGCAGGTGGTGCTGACCGACTTTGGCATCGCCCGTATCGTGGGTGCCACCCGCTACACGATGACGGGGGCCATTTCGGGCACGCCGGCCTACATGTCGCCGGAGCAGGGACAGGGGGAGCGGGGGGGATGGAACAATCTTGCGGGTGAGGGGTTATCTGACGGCGAACACCTGGATGGCTTCTCCGGTCAGGGCCAGGCGTTGTGGCGGGGTTGAGCCATCCGCCGAAGCTCGCCAGATGCCGGCGGGTTGCCCCTGGGTGGTGTAGCGGACGAAGATGAGAGACGCCCCGTCGGGCGTCCAACGTGGATTGCTTTCGGTGTAGTTGTCGGCGCTGGTGATAGGGCGGATCTCGCCTGTTTCAGCGCTGACGACCTCGAGGGCGGTATCGCCGTCTCGTCGCGCGACGTAGGTAATCCGGCTATCTTGAGGAGACCAGGCCGCCTCGCTGACCGGAAAGCTGGTCAATTGCCTGTGTTCACTGCCATCGGCTTTGGCCAGCCACAGGCGACCGATCTCATCCTGGTAGGTCAGGCTGCGTCCATCGGGAGACCAGGCGTGGTGGGTTGGGGCCACGCCTGCTCCCACCTGAACAGGGCTGCCCCCCGAGACGTAGAAAACAAAGGCCGGCTCACCGAAGTCCACCAGAAAACGAGTGCTGTCGGGAGACCAGGCGATCACGTCGGGGCACAGGGGGCGTTCCGACGGCTGGGGGGCCGTGACGCCCAGCGTGCGCCAGCCGGTACCGTCGGACTGGATCAGAATGACGCTGAAAACGTCGTCGTCGGCTGTGGTTTCCAGGAAGGCGATGTATTTGCCGTCGGGGGACCAGGTAGGGAAAAGATAGCGCCGTCCCCCGGCCGCCAGTGTGCGGGGCGATTGGGTCGTGTCGAGCCACTGGGCGTACACGTCGTCGTCCAGGGTGTAGACGACGCCGGCGCTGTCGGGGAACCAGGAGACCGAGCCCACCATCCCGTCGTTCAGTCTGGTGGGTGGCCCGCCAACGGTGGGGGCGACCCACAGGCCGTCGTTGGCCTGCTGGTAGGCGATCCATTGACCGTCGGGAGAGACGTAATAGGGGGCACAGTCGGTGGGTTGCAGGTCACGAGCCAGCAGGCTGATGTCGGTGCCATCGGCCTGCATCGTGTTGAGGTTGTCTCCATCCAGGTAGGCTATCCGTACTGCCGAAGGGGAGGGAGTGGTCTCGTAATCCGGAACCTGGGGAGGCTGGCAGCCGGCTGTCAGCCCGGCGGCCACCAAAATTAATAAGGGTGCGGCTAAATTTCGCAGTAGTAGCGACTTCAGTCGCTCCCAGCGACTGAAGTCGCTACTACCTCTCACAGATTTCAACCACACCCAAATCAAAGAACGCCCCGGTTTGCCCGAAAAACTCCAAAAACCCCGTCCTTCTTTCGACCTCGCGTCTCGTGCAACCTGGTGAGTGGTGTTCCGGGTTGTCAAGACAAAATGGCTTCCAACGAGCGGGGCGCGGGAAAACTGGCAGGCGTCCTTTTGAATTGTGGTAGAGAACCCTGAAGGCAAAGCTGACAATTCTCTATCTTCTTACCGGCTGATCTGTTTCTTCTTCGTCCAGCGAGAGTTTCCCAATTGTGCGCACAACGCCGCGCTGCCACTGAGCATACGCCACTGCAATCAGCATCAGTACCAGCACTGGTACCAGCAGGAACTCCATAGCTGTCTTCTCAGCTCCTTATTTTCTAAATTTCAGGACTTACGCACTTGAGACTTCGGAAGTCGAAGGCATCCTATCCGGCGGCCTTCGACGCGATTTTGAGCTTGTTTTGCCTGCGAAATGCTCAACGGGAGGCTTCCGAAGTCTGGATGGTAGCCACCTGAGTAGTAACAATTTCGGATTGCTTCTGCAATGGAGATACCCAAAAGGCGGGATGTTTGCAATCGGGTATGCCTGCGAAACAGGCCGACACCCACCGAGCAAGCCACGTTCAAGTATAGTCCTATGCTCCTTTGCTTGCATCGGTTAAGTTGCCTATTCTTGAGGTGATGCGGCCTACGCGATTGCGCGTAGATTTGTCATAACGTGCATCTTTTTGTGGTCAGGTGGACTATCCCTCATCCACGTCAACCCGGTTGAGGGGGACCATCCGTTTTCAGACAGATATTAAACCAGAAGGACGCAGCTCGCGAGGTAAGACTACCTGCACGGTTGTGCCCCGCCCCGGCTGAGAGATGATGGTCACCTGCCCGCCGAAGAGTTGTGCCCGTTCTTGCAGGCCCATCAGCCCAAAGCCACCTATGCTAACCAGGTCGGCGGTCTCTTTGGGCATAACAAACCCGGTTCCGTTGTCCTGGATGGTCACCACCACCTGCCTGGGCAGGAATTGGGCGTGGACCTGCGCGCGCGACGCCTGGGCGTGCTTGCGGATGTTGGTGAGAGCTTCTTGCACGATGCGATAGATCGTCACTTCCATGTCGGCCGGCAACCCCTCGGCGGTGCCGTCAACGTCCAGGGAAACTTCTATCGTGTCTTGTTGGGCAAGCTCGTTGACCAGATATTGCAGGGCAGGAACCAGCCCCAGGTCCTCCAGGACGGTTGGGCGCAGGTCGCGGCTGAACTGCCGCACACTATCGATGGTGTGGGTGATCATTTTACGCAGCTCGCGCAGTTGCTCGATGGCGTCTTGAGGGTCCTCGGCCACTGTCTCGCGGGCCAATTCTACCCGCTGGCCGATGGCGATGAGGGCCTGGACGGTGTCGTCGTGCAGGTCGCGGGCGATGCGTTTGCGTTCCTCTTCCTGGGTGCGGGTGATGGCGGCCACGTACTGACGCAGGCCGGCCTGGTAGCGGGCAATCTGTTCCACCATTTCGTTAAAGGCGCTGCCCAGGTCGCGCAGTTCGCGGATGGCGCTGGGGGCGACCTGCACCGCGTAATCGCCGGTGGCCACCAGTCGAGAGCGCGCGGCCAGGTCGGTGATGGGACGGATGACCCGCTGGACTCCCCACGACACGATGGCGGCTACCACCACCACGCCGGCGAGTAGCGACAGGATGATCGGTCGCAGGGAGATGCGAGCGGGGGCCACCACTTCGGCCCACGGCTCTCGGATCACCAATCCCCAGCCTGTCACGTCGACGATGGCGTAGCCGATCACCTGGCGTGCCTCGCCCGGCTCCTCGATGATGAGGGCCCCCTCCCGTTCGCCGCGCATCAAATTGAAGACGGAGGTGCGCTGGCTGAAGTCGGCGCCGATGAGCGAGTAGTCGGGGTGATAGATGACCCGCCCGTTGCGATCGATCAGATAGGCCTCGCCCACGTCGCTCACTCGCAACTTTTGAATCTCTTCGCCGATGCGTTGGAAACGCACGTAAAAGCGGCCGGCCAACACCCCTTGAAACGTGTCGTCCCGCTAAATGATCGGCACGGCGACGACGATGATGTCTTCGCCCGACCCCGGCTCCTGGATGATGTCGGAGAAGGTGAACGATCGGAGCGCGCGCGTGCTTTGAAAGTAGGAACGGGACGAAAAGTCCTGGCCCAGCAGATCGGGGCGATAAGGTTCGGTGACGGTCACGATGCCGTCGGCGTTGAGCACAATAACCCCGCCGTCGAAGTCGATGAGCAGATCTCGGGCCTGGGTGAGAGCGTTCTTTTGTAGTGTTGGATCGCCGCTGCGCACGATGTCCAGGTTGGAGATGGTCGTCAGCACGCGCACGAAGCCGGCCATATTCTCCGACAGCCGTTCCGCCGACACGCGGGCCAGTTCTTGATCTCGGCTGAGGGCCAGACCTTCGGCCACCTGCTGGTAGGCGTAAAAGACGGCTCCCACGGCCAGAGCCAACATGATAGCCAGCGGCAGGATGGTGAAGAGCAAAGCCTGCACCCGCAGGCTGGCCCATCGCTCATACAAATTGGCCCAAAAGCTGGGCGACGAGTTGGACATCAGACAGAATCCTCTTGGTTGCTGGGGGCTGGTCGCTGTGTCTCCGGCTTTAGCTCCTGGCCCCCCAGACCCGGCCTCTAGTCCCCTGGCCTCATCTGGTCGGCCTGCTCCTGAGCTGCGTGCAGCGCATCGGCCGGGTCGGCACCATAAAAGGCCGCTTTGATGGCGTCGGCAAAGGCGCGCTCGACTTCGGGGAAAGCGTCCAGATGGTAGGGACGGGCTGCATCGAGCTGGAGCAAAAAGGGCTTGAGCAGCGGATCGCCGGCGAAGTGCGGTGCTGTTTGCAACCAGGTGCGGGCCGGGTAGCGTCCCAGCCGGCGGGCCATAGGCAACGCGTAGCGGTCGCTGGTAGCCCACTTCATAAATTCAAAGGCTACCTCTCGGTGCCGGGCACCTCTGGGGACGAACAAACCGGTGCTGCCCAGAGCCGAGGCGGCCCCAGCGCCGGCCGGCGTCTCGGGCAACTCGGTCACCCCCAGGGGGAAGTCGGGGGACTGGGTTTGAATGAGGTGAATGTCCCAGGGCGTGCCGAAGAACATGGCGATCTGCCCGTTCAAAAAGAGTTTGCGTGGATCTTCGTAGTCACGGGGACGTGAGGTCGGCAATGGACCGTAGCCGTTGCGGGCCAGTGACGTGAGGAAGCGCAGCGCTTCGATGTTGTTTGGGTCGTCCAGGGTGAAGCGGTAGCCCAGGAAGGAATCGCCAGACATCACGTCGCCGCCGGTCTCGGCCAGCCAGGCGAACACGTACCAGGGTTCGACGGTGAAGCCCAGGCCATATCGTGGCTCGCCCCCCTCGGTGGTGCGGGTAAGGGTGGCTGCGTCTTCGGCGAATTGGAGCCACGTGTAACCGGCATCAGGGTAAGAGAGGCCCGCCTCTTCGAAGTGGGCCTTATTGTATATCAGCACCAGGGTGTAGATGTCGAGGGGGACGCCGTATTTCATCCCGTCCCAGGTTACTTCGCCGACCGCCTGGGGCATAAACTCACCTTCGGCCCCCCACTCGGCCCACAGGTCGTCGAGAGGCTCGGCGAACCCCTGGGCAGCCATGGCAAAAACGTGTCCCTGCACCAGGTCGGGCGGGTCGCCTACCTGGAGCGCGGTGCGCACCTTGCCAGGGATGCTCTCGCGCACAAAGGCCTGGATGTTGACGCTGACGTTGGGATAGGCACGCTCAAAGTCTTCGGCCATTTCGTAAAACAAGGGATCGGTCGCCACAAAGTCGAGGTCGAGCCACACGTCGAGGGTGATGGGCTCGGAGGAGATGCCGGGATTGGGGGGAGGGACATCGTCGGAGGCTTCTCCCCGAAACACGCCATACGGAGCGCCGAAGGGCCCGACAGGTTTGGCCGGGGCGACCGGGTTCTGGACGCAGGCCGTGAGCAGAAGCGCAAGGACCAAAATCGCGCCTGCCCCTCTCCGAAGTCTCTGGCCGCGATGGATTGCAGGAGGCATCATTCTCCTTCCCCGACCGAGATCCAGCCCCGCCGGACGGCATACATCACAGCTTCGGTGCGAGAGCCGACCCCCAGCTTGGAGAAGATGTTCGAGAGGTGAGCCTGCACCGTCCGGTCGCTGATGTAAAGCCGCTGGCCGATCTCCTTGTTGGTCAGCCCTTTGCCCACCAATCCAAGAATTTGCAACTCTCGCTCGGTGAGCCCTTCGTACTCGTCTTTGACGTCGGCCAAAGCGTCGGGCAATGGCCGTCCGCTGGCGAATTGGGCGACGACTTTGCCGGTGATGGTGGGGTCCAGCGACGACTGACCCGCCGCCACGGTGCGGATGGCTTTGACCAATTCTTCCGTTTCGGCCGTTTTCAGCAGATAGCCGTTGGCGCCGGCCTGGAGCAGCGCGAAGACGTACTCGTCGTCGTCGTGGGCGGTCAGCACCAGCACGGCCACCTCGGGCACCTCCGCTTTGATGCGGCGGGTCGCCTCCACGCCCGACATCTTGGGCATGCGCACGTCCATCACCACCAGATCGGGCTTGAGTTCTTTGGCCAGCCGAACGGCCTCTTCGCCGTCGGCTGCCTCGCCCACAACGCGCAGGTCGGGCTGGCGTTCCAGCAACTGCCGGGTGCCGGCGCGGACGACGGCGTGATCGTCAGCAAGAATAAGGTTAATGGTGTTCATACGCTGCTCCCACGAAGTTTGATTGCTTCCTATTATACCAGCGATGCGGATAGCTGACAAAGCTACATTGACACCCCCTGTCTTTGATGCTATAATCTTGCCAAGTAGACATATTGTCAAATCTCGGCTTGAAATGGGTGTGGCCAAAATCCGTGAGTAGTGACGACTTTAGTCGTTCCTGGCGACTGAAGTTGCTACTACCTTCCACAGATTTTAGCCAGACTCAATTGACAGCACTTACGCAGTTACGCTCGAAGCAGGTTTGTAACCTGCGTTTTAGTTCCCCAAGAGGCGTTTTGCACTCCAACCGGGGGTTACAAACCCCCTCCGAGCATTCAACTGCGTAAGTACTGTCAAATTGTTACTACTCAGAGCATAGGTGCCAGGCACTTGTAAAGCCGTCTTTTTGCCAGGCTGATAGCGCGTACAAACTGATTTTGGCTCAAGTTATCTGCCAAAAGTGCCTGGCACCTGAGTAGTAACTTCAAATTGAAATTTGCGATTTGTGAGAGGGATGCTATGCCTGAAACCCGCCATTATCCATATGCGGCCCGCAATTTCATCGAAGCCTACGCCAATACCAACTATCTGCGTCCGCTGCGAGGCGAAGACCTGGACCGCTTTTACGTCGAACGGGGAGTGCACTCGGAGCTGAAATCGCTCATCGGCGAGTTGGAAGCCGGCGCAATGGCCGATCCGCCCAACAACACCAAGTCCCTCTTCGTGGGACACACCGGGTGCGGCAAGTCCACGGAACTGTCGCGGTTGGTCAGCATCGTCAGCTCGCCGGCCGAGGAACATAGATTGCTGCGCGAAAACTATCTGCCGGTACAATACTCGGTCAGCGAGGTTGTGGGGTTATACAACATCGAATTTGTGGACATCGCCCTCTCGATGGTCCTGGGCATTTACCAGGCGATGGAGGCATTGGGCCACACGGTAGACGATGCCCCGGCCCGCCGGGTTTACGATTGGCTCTATCGAGAAGAGGAGGAAACCGCCACCCGGACACGCACGATGGGTGGCGGTGTGGGGCTTGAGCTGGGGCTGGGCAGCCTCATCCGGCTCATCGACGTGCGCTTGAAGAGCGAAGGGGTAGTCCGTGAGGAAATACGCACCCGCATCCGAAAGTACATCCCCGAGTTGATTTCGCTCATCAACCAGGCGATTGACGAGGTAACCGCCGTCACCGGCAAGCACGTGTTGCTCATCATTGACGACCTGGACAAGATTCAGCCGCTGGAAAACGCCCTGCGTATCTTTCGGGAGCACGTGCGTAGCCTGGCTTCCTTCCGATGCTTCGTGATTTACACCGCCCCCATCTCGTTGCTTTACGATCCCGCCAGCACCCACGTCAGCCAGAATATGGAGATTCATTACATGCCGATGTTCCGGGTGCGCACCCGCGGCGGCGACCAGGAGCCGCCCGACGCCGCCGACGTGTCCACGCTGCGAGAGATCGTCTATCGCCGGGTACACCCATCCCTGTTTGAGGAGGGGGTCGTTGAGCGCGCTATTGATATGACCGGCGGCGTGCTGCGCGAACTGATTCGCGTGATTCGTGGCTGTTGCGTGTATTGTCAGGAATACGACCTGGGCCAGATCACTCACAACGTGCTCGATATTCAAAAGAGCAAACTCAAGGGGGAGTATTATCGAATGCTGGAGCACGACGATTACAAATGGTTGCGCCGGGTGAATCGGACCAAAAGCCGTGCCGACGTGAATATGCGCCACCTGGAATCGTTGTGCGTCCTCTATTACCCCAACGGCAAAGGCTGGTTCGACGTGCATCCCATCGTGCGTGAACTGCTGGCAGAGTGGGAGCGCGAGGCCCTGCCGACCGATACCCAGATAGCAGGATGACGATGGCCGAAACGGGTCCACCCACCAGATCGAATATTTTTGAAGAACCCGACCGCGCCGACGAATTTGCCACCCGCTTCCCGGAGCAGGTGCGCACCATGCTGGCTATGCTCCGTATGAGCAAACTGGGTGGGCTGGCCGTGGCCGAATGCGACGACTTTGACCTGCGCCGTCGGCTCTTTGCTTATTTCAAAGATCGTTTGGCCGATGAGGGGATATACCTTTACCCCTACGAAGTGACCAACGAGGACCTGAACCTGGTGCGCGCTCTGCGCGATCTGACCGAACAGCCGCGCTTCAAAAACCTGGAATTCACCGGCAAGTTCAAATCTATCGTCATCTTCGTGTATGGGATCGAAAAGTACGACGAGGCGCAAGAGGCCCGTTTCCTCTATCTGCTCAATTTCCTGCGTGACGCCTTCACCACCATCGAACAGCCGGTGGTCATCTGGGGCACCAGCAGGTTCGTCACCCGGATGGCCCGCTCTGCCCCCGACTTCTGGAGCGTAAAGGGGATGCTGTTCTCCTTCCCCTCCACGGGGGGGCTGGAGTCTTCAGAGGGGGGGGCGACGACCGGGGAGGCGGAAGGGCTTCGCGCCCGGTTGCCACCCTTGTCGCGCTATCTCCAGTCGGTGGTCGAAGACCCCGACTACGCCGTCTGGCACGACCTCTACCTTCCGCTCAAGGCCGTCCGCGCCGCCGACGCGATGAAACTGGCACCGCCACGTCATACCCTGACCGAGGAGGAGATGGCCCAGCTTCAACGAGCAATCCCTCAGACCGAGGTTCACGAGGCGGGAGAAACCATCGTCGAGCGAGGCGCGCCCGGCGACACCTGCTACGTCATCGTCACCGGGCAGGTAGAAGTGCTGGTCCCCGACGCGCTGGGCAACGAGGTGGTCGTCTCGACTCTGGGTCCCGGCGACTTCTTCGGCGAGATCGCCCTGTTGCAGAGCGTGCCGCGCACGGCAGCAGTCCGCACCACTCAGCCTTCCCGCTTTTTGGTGCTCAATCGTCGCTCGTTGGCCACCATTTCGCGGGTGGCTCCTTCGGTTGTGGAAATGTTGATGGAAATCGGCCGGCGACGATTGGAAACCCGGATGCGAGACCCGCAAGAGCTGGTGTCGCCGTTGCGCCGCTTTGCCCTGGAGGGACACAGCCTCATCCGGCAAACGCCCGTCGACGTGCGCCGGCTCATCGCCGACGACCAGCGTGTCGTTGTGTTGGGCGAGGCCGGCGCCGGCAAGACGACCGTCCTGCGGCGTATGATGCTCGACCTGGCCAACGAAGGCTTGCAAGCGCTGGCAGAGCCGGATGGAACAGCCATCATCCCCTTCTTCATCAAATTGAATATGCTCACCCCTGGGCGTCAGGTGGAAGACCTGATCCTTGAAACGTTGCAAGGCTACGGCATTTTCCCGCAACGGGCAGGCCGGGGAGAATCTGGGGACGAATTCGATCCCAAAAAAGAGTTGACGGTGCTTCTGAAAGGAGAAGACCCGGACACCTACCCGGTTCGGAGCTTCGTCTTTTTGATGGATGGCCTGAACGAGATGGGGAATCACCCGGAGGTGCGGCGCGACCTCAATCGCTTCATCCACGAGTATTCGCACCACCGATTTGTGATGGCCTGCCGGGTGCAACAGTACGTGCCCATCGCGCGCTTTCGCACCGCTATGCTTCAACGATTGAGCGGGGATAACATCGAGAACTTCTTGACCCGGTATCTGGGGGCCGATCGGGGGCGGCGCGTCGCCCGTGAGATCTATAGCGATCCCCAGCTCGAAGACCTGGCCCAGACCCCCCTGGCCCTTTACATGTTTGCCCAAATCGCCAAAAGCAGCGAGGCCGCACTACCTAAAAACCGGGGCATCCTTTTTGAGCGATTCACCAACAACCTGCTGGAACGCACCGATACCGAATGGTGGAAGATATTCGGTCGCTCCAAGAGCCGCGTCCCCCTGTCCATCCGTCGCAACGCCCTGGCCTCTTTGGGGCTGATGATGCAAGAAAACGAAGTCTGGGCCTTTCCCCGCAGCCGCTGGATGGCGATCATCATGCAAGAGATTTATCTCTACCGCGAGGCGGCCACCGCCAAAGAGCGAGAAACTGCCCGCTCCGTTTCGCCCCAGGACGTGATGGAAGAGGTGATGTACAGCGGCCTGCTTCGTTACTCCGGCGACCGCGAGTGGGTAGAATTTGCCCACCACACCCTGCAAGAATTTTTTGCAGCGTTGGCGCTACGTGATCAGGGTGTGGATTTAGAACCGCTGCTGCGCACGCCCGAGAGTCGCCGCCAGTGGCTAGGCACCATCGTGCTCCTCTACGGCATCTCTCGCTACAAACCGGCCCTCTTTTCTAAAATCCTGGGATACGGCAACGACTACGGTCGCATTTGGCTGGCGGCCGAGTGTTTGGCCAACGCCGGCGGCGACATCGCCTACGCCGCCGAGAGTCTGGAGCGGGCGATTGAAGAGTCGCAGTTGTTTGGAATGCTCTTCAGTGTGGGCCTGGCCTGCCGCCAGTTGGAGCGTTACGCCGAAGCCCTGACCTACCTGCATCGCGCCGCCAACCTGCAACCCGGCTCAGCCGACGTGCAATTTGAACTGGGCTCTCTCTACCGCCTGGTAGATCAATACGACCGGGCCATCGCCCACCTGGAAGAGGCCATCCGCCTGCGCCCCGACTTTGTGGACGCTTACAACCAGCTTGGCATCACCTACTATGATCAGGGCAAATACGTTGAGGCCCTGACCATCTTCCGGGCGACGACCCAACTTGAGCCTTCTAATCCCCATCACTACTACAACCTGGGCACCGTGCTCAAGTTGTTGCGAGACTACCCCGCCGCCCGCAGCGCATTTCAAACCGCCGTTGAACTCAAACCCGACTACATGGAGGCCCGTTCCCAGCTCGACATCCTGGAGAAGGCGTTGGCGTCGGGGGTCATCCGGGTGCTGGAGCGCATCCCACTCCTCAGCAAGCTGACATTGGAGCAAAACGTGCTGTTGGCCAACCGGCTCCGGGTGGTTGAGTTTCAACCGGGGCAGATTGTGTTTCACATGGGGGAAATGGGCGACTCCTTCTACATCGTCGAGACCGGGGAGGTGGAAGTGCTGGCCCCCGACGTGGAGGGAGCGCCGAATGTGCTGAACCGATTGGGGCCGGGCGATTTCTTTGGTGAGATCGCCTTGCTCCGGGCAGTGCCACGCACGGCGACGATTCGCGTTGTCTCCCCAACCCGGCTGCTGGCGCTCAGCCGCGAAGACTTCGACGACGTGTTGGCCCGTTACCCCTCCATCGCTCACGGCCTGGCCGAAACGTCGGGCTTTCGCCTGCTCCGCGACCGGCAGCGTGGTCGGCGGGTGGATCTGGAGCCCTACTATGACCCGGCATACATCGAGGAGCTGGCCCAGCAGAAAGAGGTCACGGTGGTGATGGGCGACATCCACGGCTCGACCTTTCTCACCAACGCCATCAACCCCGAACTGATGGTGGAATTTCTCGACGAGTATTTGCTGCGTATGTCCACCATCATCGTGCAGGCCGGAGGGGCTATGGACCGCAGCCTGGGCGACAGCGTGATGGGGGTGTTCGGCTCCTTCCACGAGCGCCACGGCGACAGTGAAACAACCTCGGGCGCGCGGGCACTGTTGGCGGCCATCCGTATGCGTCAGGCCTACCTGGACCTGCGCGCTGAGTGGTCTAAAGAAAGCCCCGAGTTCGCACGGACCGGTATGGGCATTGGGCTCAGCACCGGCTCGGTGGCCAAGGGGACAGTCGGGTCGGAGACGGCTATGGTCGGCTCGGCCGTCAACCTGGCGAACAAGCTCTCGAAGCTGGCCATCAAGGGTCGCCAGGAGAGCGAAATTTACGTGGACGAGCGCACCTACGAAATGCTGGGGGATTCCGTCGTCGCCGAGCTTCTCGACCCGGCCTACACGGCGCGCAAGGCCGGCGGCGTGCCGCTCAGGGCATACCGCATCATCGAACGGCGGCAGAAGTAAGACCGTGTCTGAAAAATACTCGTAGTGACGACTTCAGTCGTTAGTTTTAGGTATTATTGGGTCGAACAACGACTAACACTTGCACCGTACTGCGGCGCAGTGCAGGTGAGTCGCTACTACGGACGCCTAATCCCGAATTTTCAGACACGCTCTGAGTAGTAACAGGGTGCGGTTCAAATGAGAAGGTTGGGGCGAACCCGTGTGTTCGCCCGGTCAGAACTGAAATGAAACACACCCAATTCATAATGATAGACGTGGCAAGGTGGTGGAATCTTACCCGCTCACCACAGCAGAACGTCGAACGTTGAGATGACCTCGGGGGGACCGTCTTCGGTCACGATGACTTCCTGCTCCACGCAAGCGCCACCAACGTCCCGGATGAAGAGCCCCGGCTCGATGCAAAGGACCATCCCTGGCTCCAACCGGGTCTCGACGCCCGGACGCAGTTGGGGCGATTCCACCGTCTCCAGCCCGATGCCGTGACCGGAAAAGCCGGGCAGGTGATCACCGAAGCCGGCTTCGACCAGCGCCTGGCAACCGGCCTGGTGCACCGATTCCGCCGTCGCCCCGGCCCGGGCCGCATCCACCGCGCGTTCGGTTGCCAGGGACGCCGCTTTGAGCAGGCGCCGGGTCTCAGGGTTTGCCTGACCGCAAACGGTTGTCCTCAACACGTCGAAGCCGTAGCCCTGGTAGGCCCCGATGACGTCCAGAGTCACGATGTCACCGGTCTGGATCACCCGAGCTGTCGCCTGGGGCCAGCGGCTGGGCCAGGCGGACCACGGCCCAGAGTGGACGCGCAAATAGCGCACGAAGTCGGCGCCGGCGGCCAGCGCTGCCGCCGTCCCCGCTGCGCAGACCCGCTGCTCGGTGACGCCGGGCCGAATGGCCTCCACGGCAGCTTGCAGTCCAACCCCGGCAATCTCTGCCGCCCGGCGCAACAAAGTCTGTTCGGCTTTGCTTTTCACCCGTCGTTGCCGGGCGACCAGTCGCTCGTCGGGGCACAGGTCCAGGTCAGGTGTCTCGTCCAGCAGTTCGCCAAAAAAGGCCAGTGGCAGAATGTCCTCCCCCACCAGCCCCACCGTCGCCGACGCCAGACCCAGGTCACGCAGGGCGACCGCCGTCGCCGCCGGCAGGTCGGTTGCGACGCGCACCTCGTCGGCGACCACCAATTCATCACGATAAAATTTGCCGTCGACCACCAGCGTGGCCGGGCCCTCGATGGGCAAGATGAAGAGGCCGTGTCCCAGGCCCCGGATTGGACCATCGAACTCCGTCGCCGGAAAGGGGGGAAAGTGGTTGGTTAGATAGGCCAGCGCGCCGGGCCGGTCGTAAAAAGCCCGCCCGATGACCAGCACCCCGGCGTAGCCCACCCCGGCGGCCAGTTCCCGCGTTTGGGCCTGCCGGGCCAGAAATTCCTCCCGCGAAATCCCTTGCTCTCCTGCCAAAATTTACCTCCTTTGTTACTACTCAGGCATAGGTGCCAGGCACTTATAGAAGCGTCTTTTTGCCAGGTTGATAGCGCGTACAAACTGATTTTGGCTCAAGTTATCTGCCAAAAGTGCCTGGCTCCGTGCCCTCCGTGCAATCCGTGGAGTCCGTGTCAGCCCGTGTCAGCCCCCCAAATCCAGCCGAAACCCATACCCCCGCACTGTGACCACGTATTCGTGGTTTGGGTCCACCTCGGCCAGGCGATGACGCAGCCGCCGCACCAGCGCGTCAATGGCGTCGTCGCTGACCCCCTCTGGCGCGGCGTCGGGCCACACAGCCGCGACGATCTCCCGCCGACTGTAAACCCGTCCCGGCTCTTCTGCCAGCAGCGACAGGAAGTTGTATTGAGCGGTGGAAAGAGGTGGCACCAATTCTTGTCCCTGCATCATCACCCGCCGCTCCACCCGGTCCAGGTCGAGGGCCGGGGCCACCCGACCCGGCAGCGGCGCGGTTGCTTCGCTGTCCACAAAAATCAATTCCAAACCGGGGGCCATCTGAATCCGGTCCCCATCTTCCAGCCGCCGGGGGGCCGTCACCCGCCGCCCGTTGACGAAGACGCCGTTCTTGCTGCCCGCGTCCTCCAGCACGTAGCCTCCTTCTTCCAGCCGGATGCGGGCATGGATGCGGGAGACCCAGCGCACGTCAAGCCGCACGTCACAATCGGGCGCACGACCTATCATCATCGGCGTTCGGTCGAGGATCCATTGGTCTCTGATCAGGTCTTCTTCCTGCCACACCAGCAGGGCCGGTTCACGGGCAGGTTCGTTCGTCATAATACACCTCCGCTTGACAGAAGAACAGAGGACTGGTACATTTGGAGATTGGAGATTGGAGACTTCGTCGTGAGCGCTCAGTCGAACGATTGGAGATTGGGTAGTTGATGAGTTGCCTTGAACCTGGTATCACGTTGCACGGGCGATACACAATCATCGGCCTCATCGGCAGCGGGGGGATGGGAGCCATCTACCTGGCCGACGACAACCGGCTGGACGGTCGTCGCTGCGCTGTCAAAGAGACGCGGCTTTTGCCCGGCTTGAGCGACCAGGCGGCGCAGGCGATGCGCGACCAATTCCACCGCGAAGCCAGCATCCTGGCCCGATTGGATCACCCCAATCTCCCCAAAGTGAGCGACTATTTTTCTGAGGGCGACAGGGATTACCTGGTGATGGATTACGTCCCCGGGCCAGACCTGCGCCAAATGGTGGCCGACGCCCGACGCGAAGGCCGTCTTTTGAAAGAGGCCACCGTGCTGGCCTGGATGACTCAACTTTGCGACGCCCTCGGCTATCTGCACGCTCAAAAACCCCCCGTGTTGCACCGGGACGTGAAACCGGCCAACATCAAGCTGACCCCCGAAGGCCGGGTGAAGCTGGTAGACTTTGGTCTGGCGAAGCCGCTGGACCCGGACGACCCCAAAACGCTGACCAGCCTGCACGGCGTCGGCAGCCTGCCCTATACCCCGCTGGAGCAATACGTGGACGAGATAGGCCACACCGACCCCCGCTCCGATTTATACAGCCTGGGCGCAACTCTGTACCACCTGCTGACCGGTCAGGAGCCTCCCAGCGCGCAGACCCGCTTTTTGAACCCCGGCACGCTTGTCCCGCCACGCCAGGTCAACCCCGCCATTTCGCCGGAGGTGGAAACGGCCATTTTGCAGGCGATGGCCTTGCATCCCCGCGAACGCCCCGCCAGCATGGAAGAGTGGCGGGCGATGCTCCTCGGTCGATCTGCCTCTGCCCCGCCGCAGGTGGACGTGTCATCCCCGGTTGCTCCGGTCCCTGGCTGGCGCGCGATCCTCCGCGAGAACCTGTGGCTCGTCGGCATCGCGTTGGTGCTGTTGGCCCTGGCTCTGGCATTGACCTTCGGGGGGCAGTAGTCTACCGTCCACCGTCTGCTGCCTACCGTCTGCCGTCCAATGGCCGCTCCAGCGCCAGCGACGCCAGGCCAAAGACGAAAGCCAGCGCCGCCACCGTCAAACGCCCTACCACACCTGCCGAAGCCTCCCCCACCCCCGATGCCGCCAGGAACCACGTCTCCGGGCGGAGCCAGCCGGTCCCATAGAGCAAATAGCCCGCCAGCCCGCCGATGAGCACCAGCAACCCCAACCGCACCCGCCGCGACGCGGACCGCCCCGGTCGCCGCCGGGCGCCAAAGCCAATGACCCCCGCCAGCAAGGTAGCGCCGAGCGCGGACAGCAAGTCCAGGCCGTCCACAGGGCGGGGTCTCACACCCCCCGTGCCCTCCTCTGTGCTTTCTGCCGAAACCGGCGTGGGCGTGAGGGTGGGCGTCGGTGTGACTGTCGGGGGTGGGGTGACGCTGGGTGTGGGCGTGGGCATCGTAGTCGGCGTGAGGGTGGGCGGCGCGGCAACCGTCACCCGCAGCGGTCGCTGGCTGACCGCCTCACCGCTCTGGGCCACAATCTCGGTCTGACCCGGATCGGGCAGGGTGAAAGTTGCTTCGGCCATCCCGCCGACCGTGGTGTCGGTGGCCAACGCCATCGGCCCAACCCCGCCCCGGTAGCTGGCGGCGAAGGTGACGGTGGTGCCGTCGGGGACCGGGTGGCCGTTGCGGTCGAGCACAGGCCCCACTTCCACCCGAACCGTCACCGGTGGAGTCGGATTCTCCGGCAGGGCCTCCGACAGAGTCACGGCCAGGGGTTGGTTTGGATCGGGCGAAAGCTGAGTCGCCAGGTCGTAGCCCGTCCCCTCCACGCTCACCGGCGACGCACCCTCCGCCGGCACCTCGCCAAACAGGGCACGCACGGCCGTCTCAACAAAAGGCTCGGTTTTGCTATAAACGCAAAAATAGGCGTCGAGCTTGCTGACCTCTGTGGTGTCCAGGTAATAGGGCGCGTTGAGGGCCAGCACCACCACCCGTTTGTCGAGGAGAACAGACGCACCCTGGGCCAAAAAGAGCTTGAGGGCATCGGAGTCCCGATAGCGGGCGGTGTTCAGGTCCAGCGGGACGAAGATGATCCAGTCGGCGGCCTGGATGCGGGCAGCGATCTCCTCCGGCGGCAGGGAGTCTTCCTCGGGCGTCTCCCCGCCCGACGCCCCCAGCGGGCCGGTCAGCAGCGATTTGAGCTGGGCAAAGGAGAGAGAAGTGATCCGTTCGGGCGATACCTGGCCGGTGCCGTCGGGCCCGTAGAGACGTAGGATGGTCTCCTGCACCGCGTCCACCGGCAGCGCGCTGTAGGTTGGACAATCGTAGCAATCGCGCACCTGCCGCACATCGCTGACGATGAGCAGCGTCTCGTCCGGGCGCGGCGGGGCGGGCAGCGCCGAGGTCCGGGCAAAGCGCGAGCGGCCGTCGGGGTAGATCAGCGTCAGCGCCTGCCGGGCGATGTCGCTCACCACGGCCCCCCCGCCGCCGGCGACGGCCAGCGCCGCTCCGGGATCCACCAGCACCGAGCCCGGCGTTGGGTCGGGATACAATCTGAGCTTGAGACGCAGTACCCGGCTCACCGCCTCGTCCACGCGGGCGGCAAAGGCAGGGTTGGCCCGATACTCGCTGCGAAAGAAGAGGACGGTATCCTTGATGTTCTCAAACTGGTCAGGCCAGCGATTGTTCAGGTCGAACTGGGCCAAGATGAGCAGATCGTTGCCGGCCAAAAGGGATTCTTTGGCGATACGTCGGTGGGGGAAGGTGGTGAGGGTCGGATCGAAGTGTTTGCGGACGGCCGGCACTCCCAGCGCGTCGCTGACGATGAGTCCACCCCGGTCGCGCCAGGGGATGAATTCCGACAGGCCCAGGATGGCGGCCATCCCCTCGGGGTCAAAGCTGATGGGCGCGGTGAACTGGCGGATGTCTCCCTGGAAGCCGCGGTAGCGGATGTGACTGGACATCAACCCATCGGTGACGCCCATCCCATCGTCGCCGTCGGTCAGGTCGGTGACGTGAAAGAAGGGAGCCAGCTCGATGCGACGCAACTCGGTCAGCGATTTGTCCACGGTGGCGACTTCGTCGTCGGGCAGCCGGTCGCTGCCACCGTGGCCGGGGAAGTGCTTGGCGACGGTGGCGACGCGCCCGTCGCTCCCCCGGTGGACGCCGCGAATGTAGGCCCGCCCCATCGTCCCCACCCAGAAGGGGTCGCCGCCGAAGGCCCGCACGCCGATGTCCCCCCGGCCGGTGGGGCGCGGGTCGTTGAGCACGTCCACGCTGGGACCCAGCAGCAGGTTGATCCCCATCGCCGATAGCTCCCGCCCCACGATCTCCCCGATGGCTTCGGCACTGGCCGGGTCCCAGGTGGCGCCGACGGCCATCGGACTGGGCAGCGGCGTGACGCCGCCAGTGATGCGGGTGTAGGGCCAGCCATCCCCTTCGTGATCAATCGCCACCAAGAGCGGCGCCGGACTGTGGGCGAGGGCCAGACTCTGGAGCTGGTTGCTCAACACGGCGACCTGGCGTGGGGTGGTCTCGTCGTTGGTGAAGTTTTGGTTGGCGGCCAGCAGCACCACGCCACCAATTTTGTACTCAACGATGAGCTCGGCGATGTTGGAATTGTCCCCCACGTCGGCGCCGACGAAGGGCACAACAAAGAGCTGCCCCACTCGCTCCTCGACGGTCATACGGGCCAGGGTCTCGGCCACCGGGTCCGTCTGGGCCGACAGCGGAGCGGGGCTCAGGGTGAGCAACAGGCATAGAGTGAGAATAATGGAGGAATTGCGTCGCAACATTTTGCATTTGATTTGGGTGTGACCAAAATCCGTTAGGACCGCCGTCTCCAGGCTCCGCCGGATCACGGATCCGGTGGGAGCGAAGGGAACAAACACCTTACAACCGCCATTGTGCAATTATAGCACAATTTCGCGATTCGTATCCCCTCACCCGGCCCTCGTTTGACCGACGCCCGACCGTCTCTGAACCCACCTGCACCTCAGCCTTGCGAAGGTTGCAGACGGACGTGCTTCGGAAACCTTCGCAAGGCTTGTCACAACTACCGAATGTTCTCCATACGGATGAACATACGCTGCTCGACGGTGCCGCCAGGGGGGACGACGACGAAATCTTCCCCAAGATCGCTCGGGTGGCGGGGAGCCTCCAGCAGTCGGCGGATCAGGTCGTCGGAGCCGATGCGCTCTTCGTAGGTCATACCCCAGCGTTGGGCGCAGAATTCGGCGACCTCCAGGGCGCGGGGGCGATATTCGTCCAGGTCGGCCTGCGTGTGAGCCACGAAGCAAAGGCGTTTGTATTTGCCGTATATCGTATCAATCAATGCGTCGGCATTCTTCGCACCGAATTGCTCGACGTATGAACGATACTCCTTCAAGGGATTGCTGCCGCTTTCCAGCCAGCCTTTGGTGAGGTAATAAGTGCCCGGCTGTTCGTGAAAGGCCCGGATGTAGGCCTGATACGAGCCGAGCAGAATGGCGATGCAATCGTCGGCGCGGGGGATGACCAGGGTGTGGGGCCCGGCCTTCAGCCCATCGAGGCCGTTGCCGCACAGGCCATAGCCGATCAGCACCAGACTTGGCTCAGGCAGGGCGTCGAGTTGGGCCTGGAGGGTGGGCGTCATCTTTTGCGGGCGAACGTGGAGGCCATAGTCCATGTAGGTGACGGGAATATCCGCCCCGTTCAGGTGGGGTTGGATGAGACTTTGCATCACGTGACAGGCCAGGATTACCACCGGTTTTCGTCTGCCGGGCGTTTTATTTACCCAATCTTCACCCACTTTTTACGTTTCCTTTACTGAAAAACAAATAATATTGTAGTAGAGTCAGGGTCAGGCAACCTTTCAAGCCAAGTTACTACTCAGGCATAAGACTTCGGAAGTCTCAAAGGCACTTTGTCTGGTAGCCTTTGACGCAATTTTGAGCTTATTTTGCCTGCGAAATGCTCAACGAGAGACTTCCGAAGTCTGAATGGTAGCACGCCTGAGTAGTAGCCAAGTCAAGAAATGAGAGAGAAATGGAGACTCAATTAGCAACAGCGATGGTCGGCTTTGTTATCTGGTTGGGTGTGTTCATCTACGGAGCAGTAGATAGTTGCCTTAATCCCGATCCCCATCGACCCAAGCCCCGCCCTCGCCCCCGTTTCCCCAAGGGTCGCTGAGTCTCATCCGCCCGCGACGAGACCTCACTTCCCCGATTCTTGATTCTCCCGGCTGCGGTACAATGTTTCCAACCGGGGCACCAACGCATCCCAGCCGTAGGCCGACTCGGCGAAGCGGCGGGCCGCCGCGCCCAATTGGGCACGCTGCTCCGGGCTGTTTAGCAGGGTCAGCACGGCCTGGGCGAAGTCGTCGGGCGTGTCGGCCAGCAACAATTCGCGGCCGTGCGTCACGGGGAAGCCCTCGGCCCCCAGAGAAGTAGAAACCACCGCTGCCCCCATCGCCATCGCCTGGAGCAACTTCAGGCGCGTGCCCCCGCCGACTCGCAGCGGCGCCACGTAGACGGTGGCGCCGGCGATGTAGGGTCGCACGTCGGCCACCCAGCCGGTGAGGGTGACGCCGGGCGCAGCCCGCAATGGATCCAGCCGGGGGTGCGGCCGTTGTCCGACGACGGCCAGCCTCACCTGGGGACGGTGTTGGCGGATGAGCGGAAAAACCTCCTGCGCAAACCAAAGCATCGCGTCCACGTTGGGCCGAAAGTCCATTTTGCCGGTGAAGACCAGGTCGAAGGGTTGAATCGGCCCGTCGTAGCCCGTGTACTCCTCCAGGTCAACCCCGTTGGGCACGACGGTGATTTCCACCTCCGGCGCGATGGCGTGAATCGCGTCCCGGTCGGCCTCGGACACGGCGACGACGCGGTCGGCGCGCCGGCACACGTCGGCCTCGTAACCTTTCAACCGCATCCACTGCACAAGGGAGTAGGCCGCCGCCGGCCAGCGGCGGAGAGTGCGCAGGTCGGTGAGACAGGCGCGCTTTTGCAACACCCATTCGGCGTTGTGATCCTCGTACACGATGAGCGGTCGCGGGCGGGCTTTTTCTATTGTGGGCAAATAGGACGCCATCTCGATGCCCTCGATCTGCACCACGTCGAAGGGAGACTCGGCCAGCCGGGTCGCCAGCCGGTCACGAAAGGGGGGAGACCAGAGCCGCCAGGCCATGTCGGGCCGGCGGGTGGTCAGCATTTGACGCAGACGGAGGGCATTGCTCCGCCGGGGGACGGGCACTGTGTCAACCCACTCGCACAGTTTCAGCAGCGGGCCGGCGTCGTCGAGAGATTGGTCCGGTTCCAAAAAGGTGAGCAGACAAACCCGGTGTCGTTTGGCCAATTGTGCGATGAGATTGAAATTACGCAGGCTGGTCCCCTGGTGGGGGGGATAGGGCAGTTGGGGGGTCAGCAGTAACAGGCGCATCCCTACTCGGCCACCCGGCGATACACGTCAAGAGTCTGCTGAGCGGCGCGCTTCCAGGAGAACATCTGCGCCCGTTTGAGCCCTTTGGCGATCAGACTGACACGCAGGTCCTCGTCGGTCAGCGCCCGCCACATGGCTACGGTGAGTCCGTCCACGTCGTGGGGGTCGATCAGGATGGCCGCGTCGCCCACCACCTCGGGCAGGGCCGACACGTTGGACACAATCGTCGGCGTGCCACAGGTCATCGCCTCCAGCGGAGGCAATCCAAAGCCCTCGTAAAACGACGGGTGCACCAGCAGCCGGGCCGCGTTGTACAGGTAAACCAGATGCTTCGATGGCACCCGTCCCAAAAAGCGGACGTGAGTGCCCAAATTGAGAGTTTCGACGGTGTCGTAAACCTCTTCGCTGAGCCAGCCCTGTGAACCGGCCAGAACCAATCCCTCGGGGCGTTTGTAATCGTCGAGCAATTTGCGATAGGCTTGCAGCAATCCCGGCAGGTTCTTGCGCGGCTCGATAGTGCTCACAAACAGGATGTATTCTCTGTCGAGACCATAAGTCTCGGCCACGTGGCGACGCGCTTCGTCGGTGGCGATTTGTCGGTAGATGGGATTGGCCGCTTCGTGGATGACGGTGATCTTCCGCTCCGGGACGCCCAGCAGCTTGATGGTGTCCTGCCGGGTGCTCTCTGAAACGGCGATGATGTGGTCGGTGCGGCGCACTGCCTGGTCGATCTGACCATAGTAACGCGCTGCTTCCTTCGTCAAAAAGTGAGGATAAAGCAAAAAGGCCAGGTCGTGGATGGTGATGACCGACTTGCAATTGCGCCGGAAAGGGGGGATGAAATCGGGACTGTGGAGCAGATCCAGGCGCAGACGGCCGATCTCAAAGCGCAACGTCAGTTGTTCCGCCCGATGGTGACTGGGAGTCCACAGCGATACCCGGCTGAAGTTGTGGTTGTTTACGATCTGCGTGCGATCTTTGCGGCTTTGCAGAAGAACAAACTCGTCCTCTTTGACCTGCAGCCCGGCCAGCGCCTCGGCCAGCCGCAAAATGTATTGCCCGATTCCGGCTCGGCTGTAATAAACCAATCGCGCGTCAATGCCGATGCGCATACGCTTGCACCCTTTCGGTGGGGCAAAACAGCCGCCCCACAACAGCAACCCCCCCATCCGCCGTTGCACATTTTGGATTTGGGGGGGCAACACTGACCCATAGATCGTGCCTATGATACCATTATTGGAGATGGGCGTCAAACGAGACAGTGGATGGATAGGGCAATCGCATCTTAATTTTATACCAATTGCGTATTGAAAGGCTGTATTTTCTGCCCGCGCCGGAATAGGGATTCCGGCGCTGCGGGATGCTCATCGCCCCATCTTGTAGCCCCGGAATCCCTATTCCGGGGCGATTCCCCCCTCGTCGCTCACCTGCCCCATCGCAGGTGCGGGCAGAATGACGGTTTGGGGCCAAACTCGAATTTAGATGCGATTGCCCTATGGATGGAAGGGGCAACTTGCATT
>JAJRXB010000219.1 GCA_024276515.1 Chloroflexota bacterium | reverse complement strand
TTCATCAGCATCGCTGCCCACGAATTGAAGACGCCACTCACGCTCATCCAGGGTTATACCAATATGTTGTACGAAATAGACCTGGACGATGGTGACACAGCGGGAGCCAGGCACATGCTAGAAGGCATTCTCCGGGGCACCGACCGCCTGAGCGCGATTGTCGAGGACATGCTCGACGTCTCGGTCATCGACACCAATGCCCTCTCCCTGCGCATTGAAAAAGTGTCCCTTGCCAGCGCCGTCAACCTGGTCGTGGCACAAAACGCCCGAAATTTGAAGGAACGCAATCTGACAGTCCACATTCGAGATCTCACCGATCTGCCCCGAGTTGAGATCGACCCCCGCCGGTTGCATCAGATCCTCGTCCACCTGGTGAACAATGCCATCAAATACACTCCCGATGGGGGTGAGATATTCATCGAAGGGCGCGTGCTACCCGACGCCCGGTCCGCAGAGAGGGGGGGTGTCGGTCAAACCCGGCCTGACGACGGCGAGTTCGTGGAGTTGACCTTCCGCGACACCGGTATCGGCATCGCGCCAGAGGACCGGGAACGCATCTTTGAAAAATTCTACCGGGTGGGCAAGTCCACCCTTCATTCCAGCGGCAAGGTGAAGTTTAAGGGGGCGGGTCCTGGCCTGGGCCTGCCCATCGCCAGAGGATTGGCGGAAGCGCACGGAGGGCGTCTGTGGGCCGAGAGTCCCGGCCACGACGAGGTCAACTGTCCGGGCAGCACCTTTCACCTGCTCCTGCCCATCCGGGCCAGGCCCAAGCCGGAGATCACCGTCACCTGGGTTGAGCCTCCCACCCGTAAGGACAACGAGTGACAGGCATGGCCGTCATCACCAGCACGCGCAACCGGCGGATCGTCGAGGCTCGCAAACTGGCACAGCGCAAGCACCGCCAGCGGCAGGGACGTTTCCTGGTCGAAGGGTTGCAACTGTTGCACATGGCGCTGGACGCCGGCGCGCGCCCCATCGAGGTTTTCTACTGCGAGAGACAATTCACAGGCACCGAAGCTCCGGCTCTGCTGGACCGCTTTCGCCAGGCCGGCGCCGAGTTGGTGGCCGTGTCGCCCCAGGTGATGCAGACGCTGTCGGAGCGCGACGCGCCCCAGGGAATCGTGGCTACTTTCGCCCTGTTCGAAACGCCGCTCACGTCGCTGAGCCTGACCGGGCACGAACTGATAGTCGTGCTGGACCGGCTACAGGACCCCGGCAATCTGGGGACGTTGGTTCGCACAGCGGACGCCGTCGGCGCCGGGGCGGTCATCCTGATCGAGCCTTGCGTAGACCCCTTTGACCCCAAAACGGTGCGGGGCACGATGGGCTCATTGTTCAACGTACCTCTCGTGCGAACAACGGATGTGCCGGGCCTCTTTGCCCGGCTGCGAGGGAAAGGGCTGCGGCTGGTGGGAGCCGACGCTCGACTGGGGGAAGCCTGGGGGTCGCCGAGCCTTTGGCGGGGCGGAGTGGCTCTGATTCTGGGCAACGAAGCGCGGGGATTGTCGGACGACGTGCGCGCCCAGGTAGAGGAATGGGTTCACCTGCCGATGGCGGGCAGGGCAGAATCGCTCAATGTGGCCGTAGCCGGCGGTGTGCTGATGTACACCTGGCTACGGGCGAATCTGGGAGAATAAGGCGGCGGCCAGGAGCGCGCTACCGACGCAAAGCAGTATATAGGCGAGGATGACCAACAACGTAGCCCCGGTCAACACAAATCGCTTGACCGGCTTGGGCCACTCGTGTGGGGTGATCATATTTCCACCTCCTGTCGGGTTTCGTAACGTCCCCATTACACCACCTTTTGCCCTATTTTGCTTGACACATTACCTGCCAGACTCCGACGCACTCCCCACCGTCACCCGACGGGCAGGCAATGACGGATAACCTCTCCTGATATATTTAACGTAACAACTGCCGAGATTCGTACATAAGGTGACAGTCACTTTTTCAAGTGACTGTCACCTCCCCAGGAGTAACCTATGCCCTTGCCAGCCACCTTTCAATTCTCTGCGACCAGCCTGCAGGACTACGTTGACTGTCCCCGGCGATTTCAACTGCGCTACACGTTGCAAATCGCCTGGCCTGCGCCCCAGACGGAGCCAACAGGTGAACAGGAGCACCGCGCCCGGCTGGCCCGCGACTTCCACCGGCTGGTCCATCAACACCTGTTGGGCCTCCCGACCGATGCTCTGTCGGCTTCGGCCCGCGACCCAGACCTGGCCCGCTGGTGGCGCGCCTACCTGGCTTATGCTCCTGCCCTCGGCGATGCCCGTGTGATCCCGGAGTTCGGTCTGTCGGCGCCGCTGGCCGGCCATCGGGCCGTGGCCCAATACGACGCCGTCGTGATACGCGATTCGCAGGTAGAGGCAGAGCTCGCCCCTGCCCAGGGGCGACCGCAAGGGTCACCCCTGGGCCCTTCTGGTTCAACCCAATTCCTCATCCTGGATTGGAAAACCTACCGCCGGCGTCCCTCGCGCGACTGGCTGGCCGGACGATTGCAAACACGTCTCTATCCGCTGCTGCTGGTGAAAGCTGGCGCGTCGCTGACTGGCGGTCGGCCCATCCGGCCCAACCAGGTGGAGATGCGCTATTGGCTGGCCGAATATCCTGACCAGCCAGAATCCTTCCGCTACGACGAGGCAACCTACCAGGCCGACCTGGCCTATCTGACCGACCTCATCACCGAGATCGCCGCCCGCGCCGGGGAGGGAGAGAGCGGAGGCCTCCTGGCCGAAGTATGGCCCCTCACCGCCGACCGGCGACGCTGCCGCTTTTGCAATTATCGGTCACTGTGCGAACGGGGGAAGGTCGCCGGCCCCGTGGACGACTACCTGGAAGGGGACGACGTGGAGGTCCTGGACGCCGGGGAAGCCGGCCCCCAGGTTGATTTGGACTGGGGCCAGGTGGGGGAAACGGTGCATTGAGGGGAACGTGCGCCGGAAGTGTGGTATAATGACAGCCGTCACCCATTCTTCCAGTTGGGCGAGGCCGGCTTTCTGGTATCGCTTGCACTGGTAAACGACCCGTTTTCTGCCGTCGGGCGTGGCGAAGTCGGCTTCGATGTCAATGCCGTGCTGTTTCTCGCCAGGCGTGCCGTATCGGTGGACGGAGCCGGGGATGACTCCCGGCAGCCGCTCAACCAGCCGGGCGCATAGTTGCTCGAATTGATCGGGGGAGGAGAGGTCACTGAAAGGCAGCATCATATTCGGCAACGGCGCAGTCGTGTGCCCCTACTGTTCCCCCACTGACGGGGTGGTCAGGTTTTCCAAGAGCGTCCGGATGTCCTCTCGTGCCTGATCCGGCGTCGTTTGATCCAGGGCCAGACCGCGCCGACGCAGTTCGTCCATTATCTCGTAGAGGGAACGATTGGCCTCCACGGCAGCTCGTTCCAGAGAGATCTGCCCCAATTGGTAGCGTCGGATGGCCTGCTCCAGCTTCCAGGTCTTCACCCCCTCGACCAGATACTTGCGGGCGACATCTGTCTTGCGCAGGGATTCTTCTCTGGCAATCCGCTCCAATTCCTGGGCCAGTTGGGCATCAATTCGCAGGTTGATCTGAACAGTTTGGGCCATT
>JAJRXB010000218.1 GCA_024276515.1 Chloroflexota bacterium | reverse complement strand
CAGGGTGGGCAATCGGCGACGGGCGGCGGCGAGTTGGTTGGGCCGAATCTCGTCGCGCATGGCCTGGTCGAGGACGGTCACGGCTTCGGCTTTGATCACGGCCCAGGTTTCACTGTCGGCCTTCAGCAGCCTGTCGATGACGTCGTCGGTCAACGTCAGGGCGTTGACGGCCGCGATCAATTCGCGCTTCTCCTCGAGCGAGGCGTAGGCATCGGCCCGGACGGAGTCGAAGTAATCGAAGATCTGCCGCGCGCGCGCGACCTGCTGCCGGGCGACGCGGGTGTCGGGGGGGTCGTAAATTTCGGGGATGGCTGCCTCGGCCCGGGCCCGGGCGGCTTCGGTTTGAATTTCGCTCACGTAGGTGATGCGCTGGGGCGCAAACACGTCACGCGGAGCCACGTCGCCCACGTTTAGTTGTTCCCGGTCTCTGCCCGGCGGAATCTGCAAAACCAAAATCAGGCTGCTCAGCACCACGAAGAGCAAGCCTAAAAGCATCGCGCGCAGGTCGGCCGGCTCGGGCAAAGGCGCACCACTTTTGGAGCTGAAGGATTTATTGCCACTCAGCGGGTCGTCTGGCATCGAGAATCACCGTCTCAAAAGCTGATCTCTAATCTCCAAGTCCAAATCTATCCACCGCTCAATATCTCTCGCACTACCTGGTTCACCAGTCGCCCGTCGGCTTTGCCTTTCAACTCGGCCATCAGGTGTTTCATCAACGGCCCCATGCCCGACATATCGGACACCCCCAGCTCGGCGGCAGCTTTGCGGGCTACGGCCATCACTTCGTCGCGGGTCATCTGGCGGGGCAAATAGGACTCGATGACGGCCAACTCGGCCTCTTCGGTGGCAACCAGGTCGTCGCGCCCCCCCTTTTTGAACTCGGCGATGGAGTCACGGCGTTGCTTGGCTTGCTTTTGGAGGACGGCCAGCACTTCCTCGTCGGTGAGGGCGAATTGGGCGTCGTCCAGGGTGAGGCTCTCCACGTCAACCCCCTTGGCCCGTTGCGCGTTGACGAAAGCAGATCGTTTCTCCAGTTCGGCTGCGTTGATGGCAGACCGCAGCATGCGGATGGTCTCTTTGCGTGTCTTGTCCCCCGTTTTCATGGCGTCTTTCAGGTCTTGCATCAACTGGTCTTTCAGGCTCATCGGATTTCTCCTCACCATAATTATAAAAAGGCGGGTTCATTATAGAACCCGCCGGTACGCATGTCAAATGCCTTTGAAAAGGGGCTTACGACAGCCACCGTTTGCGACGCTTGTAGTGTTTCACGTCGCGGTAACTCTTGCGCTGACCTACTTCGGTCAAACCCAGGTAAAACTCTTTCACGTCTTCGTTGTCGCGTAGTTTGTCGGTCTCCCCTTCAAGGACGATGCGCCCTCCTTCCATTATGTAGCCGTGGTCGGCGATGTCGAGGGCCAGGCGGGCGTTTTGTTCCACCAACAAGATTGTGGTGCCCTGTTCCTGGTTGATGCGCCGCACGATGTCGAAGATAGCCATCACCAGCAAGGGGGCCAGTCCCAGCGACGGCTCGTCGAGGAGCATCAATTTGGGGCGGGCCATCAACGCCCGGGCGATGGCCAGCATTTGTTGCTCGCCGCCCGACAGGTAGCCGGCTTGCTGATTGCGTCGCTCGCGCAGGCGGGGGAAGTATTCGTACACCATGTCAAAGTCGGCTTTAAGGTTGCCCCGACCACGGCGGGTGTAGGCCCCGGCGCGCAGATTCTCTTCCACCGTCAAATGCTCGAAGACGCGCCGCCCTTCCATCACCTGGAAGATGCCGGCACGCACGATGTCTTCGGCGTCCAGCTTGTCGATGCGCCGGTCTTGGAAGATGATCTCGCCGTCGGTCACTTCGCCGTCGTCGGGCTTGAGCAGACCGGAGATGGCCTTGAGGGTGGTGGTCTTGCCGGCCCCGTTGGAGCCGAGCAAGGCCACGATTTTCCCCTCCGGCACGTGCAGCGACATCCCTTTGAGGACGAGAATCACGTCGTTGTAGATGACCTCGACGTTGTTGAGCGTTAGCATTGCATTTCCTCTGGGGTAGGGACGCACGGCTGTGCGTCCCTACCTTATTTTTTATTCAGCCGAGATGTAATCGCTGATGGGCACCCACTTGCCCCCCTGAACCTGGAAGATGCGCAGCGCCTTGTTGCCGGCGTGGTCGGTGGGCGAGAAGGAGATGGGCGCGGTGACGCCGCCGGTGTCGAAGTTTTGAATCTTCTCCAGGTTGGCTTTGATGTTCTCACCGGTGAGTTCCTGGCCGGCGTCGAGGGTGCGTTTGATGCCCTCTGCCATCACGGCCATGGTCCACCAGCCCTGGATGTAGTGTACTCCCCACTCCTGCAACGATTTGCCTTTGGACTGGGCGTACTCGGCTGCGTCTTTCATCCCATCCACCTCAAAGCTGGGTGGCGTAAAGGGCAACGTGCCAACAAAGCCTTCGGCCGCGTCGCCAGCCAAATCGATGAGCAATTCGTCGGAGCACCAGTTGAGGCCAATGAATTGCACGTCGCTCATGCCCAGGCTCTTGGCATTCTTCAGCAAGAGCGAGGCGGGCCCGTCTACGTTTTGGATGATGACGTAGTTGGCCTCAAAGCTTTGAACGTGGCTCAACTCTGGCGTCAGGTCGGTAGCGCCGCCCGGCATCGGGATGGCGGTGATCTCAACGCCATTGGCTTTGGCGAAGGCCTCACCATCTGGCCACGGCGATTGGCCAAAGGGGCTGTCGTGGTGCAGGAAGGCGATCTTGGGCTTTCCGCTGTTGCCCTTGCTGGCCCAATCGTCCATTGCCCACTTGATGGCGATGATCATCTGATCGGAGTAGGTGGTGCCGATGAGGAAGTTGTAGGGCGCTTCTTCGATGTTGACCAGGTTGGCAGAATAGGACGCAGACATAAAGGGTATCTTGTCGGCGGCGATTTTGCCCCGCAGGGCCTCGGTGTCGCCTGTCCCCCATCCCTGGAAAGCGACCACTTTGTCTTGTGTCACGTATTGGGAGTAGAGTTGCTCGGCGTTGGGCACTTTGTAGCCGTAGTCGGACGAAATGAGATCAATTTGCCGTCCGTTGATTCCCCCCTTGCTGTTGAGCCAGTCCACGTAAGCTTTTAGCCCTTCGGCGTAGGGAGTGCCTACGTCGGACGTTGGGCCGGTCAGGTCAAAGATTGCGCCAACCTTAATGGGGCTGGCTGCGGTCTCCCCTCCTGGCCCGCACGCCGCCAGCACCACTATGGACAGCAGCACCAGAAATACCAGAGATTTGCGAAACATGGTTTGACCCTCCTCCTTGTGCTTCTGTGAGTAGTAACTTTGTTTGTGTGCCTACCCCAAACTACGCCGGTGCAGTTCAAAGACAGGCCGTTGGTTCAGGCACTCCAGTAGCATCACCGTAGAATCCCCGTGCATCCCCCCTTTCTTGTGCTGAGGTGACAGTCACTTGACTGTTACCCGCTTTTGCTTAAAAGGGAACAACTCTAATAGCTAAACGGCCACAACCGAAAGTAGTCTTTCACGTCGCGCCAAAGTTTGGCAATACCTTCGGGTTCGAAGACGAGGAAAAGGATGATTGCCAGGCCAAAGGCCGCCTGCTGAAAAAACGGAATCAGGCGTGCCATGGCCGGGATGAACGTCTCGAGGCCCCGCCCCATGTTGCTCAGGACGGCCGGCAACAGAGTCATAAAGGCTGCGCCGTAGATGGAGCCAGAGATGGAGCCCAGCCCGCCGATGATGATCATCGCCAGAAAGAGGATGGAAGTTTCCAGCGTGAACCGCTCCCACGAGATGATGGTTCGATAGTGGGCGGTGAGGGCTCCCGACAGGCCGACGAAGAAGGAGGAGACGGCGAAGGCGGTCAGCTTGTAGCGGAAGAGGTTGACGCCCATCACCTCGGCGGCGATGTCTTGATCGCGAATAGCGACGAAAGCCCGGCCCACTTTAGAACGGAAGAGGTTGGCCGTGAAAAGTGTCGTGCCCGCCAGGCAGATTAAGATGACCCAATAGAAGCGAAAGTCGGTGTTGATGGGGGAGCCGAAGAGGGTGGGAGCCGGCACCACCAGAGCTTCCACGCCGCCGGTCACGGCATCCCAGTGGGTGATGAGCCATTCGATGATCTGCTGGGCGGCCAGGGTGGCAATCGCCAGGTAGAGTCCCTTGAGACGCAGTGAGGGTACGCCAAACACGCCGCCCACCGCGGCGGTGATAATGCACGCTACCGGGATGGTGATAAACCACGGCCATCCCAAACGCGCCGCCATCAACCCCGAACTGTAAGCCCCCACGGCCATAAAGGCTCCCTGTCCCAGCGAAATTTGTCCGGTGAAGCCGGTCAAAATGTTCAGCCCAATAGCCCCGATAGCGGCGATTCCAATTTGGTTGGCCAGAGTCAGGTAATAATTGTTGGCCAGAAAAGGGAAGATCAGGGCAAAGGCGGCCACCAGTCCCAATCGAATGAACTGGGCCGGCGTGTGGCGGAAAGCCATATCTTTTTGATACGTGGTATGGAAAATTCCAGATTGCACGATCTTATACCCTCTCTATTCGCTCTTCGCCAAAAAGGCCGTAGGGACGGATCATCAAGATTAAAATGAGTGCAATGAAGGGAAGGACCTGACTCAGCCCGGCACCGATGTAGCCCCCGGTGTAGGCTTCGAGCAGACCGATGATCACCCCGCCGATCACTGCGCCGGGCACCGAATCGAGGCCGCCCAGGATGACCACCGGGAAGACGCGCAGCCCGATGCGACTCACGTCGCCGCTGACCCCCACGATGTTGGCGACCAGCGCCCCGGCGATGGCCGCCGTCACCGCCGAGATGGACCAGGCGATGGCAAAGATGTGCTTGACGCTGATGCCCATCGAAAGGGCTGCCTGTTGATCGTCGGCGGCGGCGCGCATCGCAACCCCTTCGGCCGAATAGCGGAAGAAGAGGGTGAAAGCTGCCAGCAGTAACAAGCCCAATCCGATGGCAATCAACCGGTCGGCCGGGACGACGGCGTTGAAAATGTATACGTTGGCGCTGGGGATGAAGGGAGGAAAAGCGCGACCATACGTGCCCCAAATGCTGTTGATGATGGCCCGCAACAGGCTCGACAAGCCGATGGTGACCATAATGACCGAGATGATCGGCTCACCGATGAGCGGTCGCAGCACCAGGCGCTCCACCAGGATGCCCAGGAGCACCGCCACCCCCAACGTGATCAACATCCCCACCGACCAGGGCAACCCCACTTCGGCGACCAGGGCGTAAATGAGGTAGGCCCCCACCAGCAAGAACTCCCCCTGGGCGAAATTAATCACGTCGCTGGATTTGTAGATGAGCACAAAGCCCAGCGCCACCAGCGCGAAGATGGCGCCGTTGGTGAGACCGGTCAACGTCAATTGGAGGAATAGTTCCATCAACACCACTCCTTAAAATCGGTGGCACGCTCTACGCTTGGGCCGGTCGTATGACACCTTAGTTTTGTGAGGTGGTTGCGCATGGGCGCGTTCGACCCTCTCCCCCAGCCCCTCTCCCTGCCAGGGAGAGGGGAGCGACTCCCCCCCCCTGGGGGGGAGGGTGGGGGGGGGGGTGGAATCGGCAGCGGAATTCAAGGTCTGCTCATAAAACTAAAGTGATACAATCGGAGGCACGTCCCCTTCGCTTGGGCCGGTCTCAGACCGTGCCCAGGGTGGGTAGTAACGACTTCAGTCGTTTCAGGTTTTATGATGCAAGCGATCAACGACTGAAGTCGTTACTACGAAGCACTCGGTG
>JAJRXB010000217.1 GCA_024276515.1 Chloroflexota bacterium | reverse complement strand
GTCATTTTCCTGCTGATGCTTGGGCTGCGACGCTGGATCGAAGTCCACGTGCAGGGATTGGCCTACCTGATCACCGGCCACCCGACGGTGGCGCTGTGGATCTTCTTCCTCGTCTTTCTGCCTGGCACGCTGGTCCACGAGTTGAGTCACTGGCTGGTGGCCAAATTGCTGGGTGTGTCAACCGGGCGCATTGTCATCTGGCCGCAAACCAAGCGCGATGGCTCCCTTTGGCTGGGAGCCATCCAGGTGGGCCGCGCCGACCCGGTGCGCAGCAGTCTCATCGGATTGGCCCCGCTCATCATCGGGAGTCTGCTGGTGACCCTCATCGGCGCCCACCTGCAACTGGACACATTAGGCAACGCCCTGGCCAGCGGACGCTGGGAATCGGTTTGGGAGGCCCTGGTCCGTTCGATCAACCTGCCCGACTTCTGGCTTTGGGTGTATTTGCTCTTCGCCATCGCCAACCGCATGTTGCCCAGCCCCGCCGACCGGGAACCCTGGAAACCGGTCATCGTCTTTCTGGTGCTCCTCTCAGTGGTCATCGTCGGCGCCGGCTGGACGCCCCGCCTCACCCCGGAGACGCGAAAAGCCATCCTAGACGTGACCGGTTTTCTGCTCTACGCTTTCACCCTCACGGCAGCCATCGACGTGCTGATGGCCTTGCTCATCGCCCTGGTAGAAAGCGTCGCCGTGGCCGTGCGACGGCAGCGCGTGCCGTACGGCAGACGATAGACGAGGAGGGGGCATAGGCGTCAGCTTAGGGGCATATGCCCAGACTTCGGAAGTTTTTGAGAGTGATTTCGCCAGCAATCAGCCAGATAACAGGGGTAACTATGCTGACAAAGAGGCCATTGGAAACTTCCGAAGTCTTAAGGATTTCGCCCTGCGTCTACCGTTTGCCGTCTCTACTATGTCTCGACAGCCACCACAGGGCGATGAGCGTGCCGACGACCATCGCCAGCAACGCGACCAGCTTGAAGAGCCGCGACGCCACTCCCAGCGCCAGCCCGCCGAAGAAGAGGCAGAAGAGATAGTAGATCGCCACAATCTGTCGCTGGCTCAGGCCCAGGTCTAGCAGCCGGTGATGCAGATGGTCACGCCCGGCACGGGTCGGCGACTCGCCCCGCCGCCAACGGCTGACGATGAGCCAGGCCACGTCCACGATGGGCACGCCCATCACCAGCAGCGCGGTGGCGATGCGGGCCGGGGCCAGGATGGAAAGAGTCGCCAGCGCGTAGCCTAGCACCATCGCGCCGGCCGTCCCCATAAAGACACGAGCCGGATGAAAGTTGAAGGGGAGAAATCCCAGGCAGGCTCCGGCCAGCGCCGTGGGGAAGAGAGCGACCTCTGGTTGGCCCAGCCGGTAAGAGTGGACGGCGAATAGAGTCGCCGCGATGAACCCCACCCCGGCCGCCAGCCCATCCAGCCCATCCAGCCAGTTGACCGTATTCATCATGCCCATCACCCAAAAAAGGGTGACAGCAACGACGACCCCCCAGCCAAAAAGAGGCACCACTTCCGGGATGACGACCAGTTGATCGGTGAGGGGATTGGTGAACCGCTCGATGAAGACGGTGCCGGCGATGGCGATGAGCCCCACTGCCGCCTGCGCGGCGAATTGCGGCCAGGCCGACAGCTCGCGCCGGTCGTCCCACAACCCAAAGAGGAAGGCAAAGGCCGTCCCGGCGAGGACTGCCGTCAGGCGACGCACGTCTGCGGGATTGGCCGGCGGCCACAGGACAAAGGCCAACACCGCCCCCCCAACGAAGCCCCCAAACAGAGCGATGCCCCCCATGCGCGGCACGTCGCCGGCGTGCGTGCGCCGACCGCCTGGCCGGTCCACCGCCCGCAGGCGACGTCCAACCCACACGCTGAACGGCGTCAGGCTCAACGCCAGCACAAAGCTAATGGCAAAGACAATGACAAATGGCATAATAAGGTGACGGTAGACGGCGGACGGCGGATCGGAAGACAAGAGGGTTGTTCCCTTTTAAGCAACAACATTCAGGCGGCAACGGGCGACAGCGGGCAGATCGGATACAACAGTCAGCCAATCCGCGAATCCGTGTAAGGTAGTGGTAGAAAAGTAAATGATATGTCATTGCGAGGGAGTGAAACGGACGAAGCAATCCCCGCATTGCAGACCGGAGATTGCGTCGCTTCGCTCGCAATGACATTCCCCGTCACTTACAGTTTAACCACCACCCCGTGCAATCCGTGGAGTCCGTGTCAGCCAATCCGTGCAATCCGTGGAGTCCGTGGAGTCCGTGTCAGCCAATCCGTGCAATCCGTGCAATCCGTGGAGTCCGTGTCAGCCAATCCGTGCAATCCGTGGAGTCCGTGTCAGCCAATCCGTGCAATCCGTGGAGTCCGTGTCAGCCCGTGCCGAACTGCCGGTCGCCCGCATCTCCCAGACCGGGCACGATGAAGCCAATCTCGTTCAGGCATTTGTCAACCGCGGCAATGTGAATCGGCACGTCGGGATGGACGCTGTGCAACGCCTGGATGCCTTCTGGCGCAGCAATGATGCCCACAAACTTGATGCGCTGTGCCCCCCATTTCTTGAGGATGTCCACCGTCGCCACGGCTGAGCCGCCGGTCGCCAGCATCGGGTCGAGGATCAGACAAACCTGCACTGTAGGGTCCACCGGCAGCTTGTTGTAATATTCCACCGGTCGCAGCGTCTTCTCATCTCGATACAGGCCGATGTGCCACACCTCGGCGCCGGGCATCATCTCCCACACGCCATCCACCATGCCCAGCCCGGCCCGCAGAATCGGCACCAACCCAATCTTCTCCCGCAATAAAGCCCCCGACGCGATTCCCATTGGAGTTTCCACCTGAGTCTCGTCGAGGGCCAGATCCGCCGTGGCTTCGTAAATCAGGAGCATGGCAATCTCTCTGATGAGCTCCCGAAACTTTTTTGGCTTGGTTGCCTTGTCCCGCAACTTGGTCAGTTTGTGCTGCACCAGCGGATGTTGGGATTGAAAGACGTTTTCCATTTGAGATCACTCCCCCTTCGCTCGGATTATCGGCCTCCGCTCGCACAAAAGGATGGTTCTACGGAAACGGCCCAGGCTATGTGGCCCGGGCCTCGCAGGGAAGCCGGTTCATTATACCCAAGCTCGCCCCAATTGACAAACCATTAAAGCCTTGTGTCAGCCCGGCAGGTTGGTGTATAATACGGGCCGATATGGACAATTTTCTAGACAGCCCTCTGGGAATGCTCGTTTTCTTATCTCCCTTTCACGTCCTCGGCGCCGCCGGTCTGGCCTACGGCCTGCGGGGGGTGTGGAACTGGCTGTATGACAGGGAGCAGGGAAGAGGTAATGCTCTGTTCTTCATCGTGTGGGGAACGGGGTTCGGCTGCATGCCCTTCGCTTTTGGCCTGGGGCTGGCGAGAGAGGATGGAGGAACACCTTTTGTGCTGCTGGGCGAAGCGCTCGTCTGGGGCAGCACATTTCTGGTCGCCCTGCTGGCCTGGGACGAGGTAATGGACTGGCTCCGTCCTTTCCTTCACCCCGACGTATTCCTCGTCGCTTTCGGGGGGATATTCATGCTGGCCGGGGCGATGGCCGGCAGTTTCACCGTCCGGGATGACCCGCTGTTCGGGCTGCTGTTCAGCGGCATCTTTATGCTGATGGGCGGGATCGTCTTTGTCACCGGCCTCCGCAGGCTGCTGAAGGAGATACGCTAAACCGCCGTCGGGTTGGTGTCGGGAGCGACACGCACATAATCGGTGCTCTTCTGACCCAGCAGCCCAACAACCAGGTGATAAAGGGCATACAACTCGAGGGCAAACGGCAAGTAGCCGCCGTAACCCAGCAGCGGCATCTCGAAGACGCGCCAGAAATCAACCCAGGGCACGGTGTACATCCACTTGGGGTAGGAAAAAAAGTTCCACATCTCCCAGAAGAAGCCACACACCAGCCCACCCAGCCAGAGGGCGACCACCGGTCGCCAGTCGCCGGCCTGGGTCCCCTCTGCCAACGAGCGATTTCCCAGCCAGACGTTCACCGGCTCCACGACGAAGTAGGCCCATAGCCAGATGAAGGGGAAAAAATAAAGCGGCCAGGCCACCATCAGAGCCAACATCCCCAGCCCCACCACGAAGAAAGCGAGCGTGGTGCGACGACCTGGGCGAACGACAGGCCCCCGCCCCAGTCGCCGGACAAAGCCAAAGCTCGCCACCAACTCGGCCGTGCCAAAAACCGCCGGCATCACCGTGGAGAAGCTGAGACTGGCCAACATCCCGTATTCCAAATCGGTGAAGAGCTCGCGGCCTGCGTAGTGCCAGTTTTGCGTGCGCCAGTTGAGGGCTTCAAAGAGCCACCAGACCGGCGCCGACAGCGCAAACAGCCCCACGTATTTGCGCCAATTGCGAGTCAACAGCGACGTCCCTCGTCGGTAGAGAACCCAGGCATCCACGGCGAGACAATAGCCCAACCACAGCGGAAAGAACCCCCAATGCGTGCGCGGACCGGTCAGCAACCAATTGAGCGGCCAGAAGACAGCGATAAGGCTCAACCCCAACCAGCCGTGGATGGCGAACCGGGGACAGGAAGAGCGAGCAGATAGGGCACGGTTCGTCATAATCACCCCCAGGGCGTAAAACGTGATGCGTGAAACGTCAAACGTGATGTGTGGCGGTTGCGTTCCACGTTTCACGCACCACGTTTCACGTTTCACACACCACGCACCACGTTTCACGGAGTATATCACATCTGGGAGGAGGCGCAATCGAGTGGATTTCAACGCGAATCTCTCAAACAGGGTGGCTCTGGTCACCGGGGCAGGGCGGGGCATCGGGCGAGCCATCGCACTGACTCTGGCCGGGGCCGGCGCCCGCGTCTGCGTCAACGACATCAACCCCGACGCAGCCCGCGCCACGGCCAACGAGGTTCTGGCCGGCGGCGGCCAGGCCTTCGATTACACCGCCGACGTGTCGAGCAAATTGCAAGTAGGCCCTATGATCGAGGCCATCCGCGACCGCTGGGAGCGCCTCGACGTCCTGATCAACAACGCCAGCGTCGAGCCAAAAGCATCGGTGCTGGCCCTCGACGAGTGGGACTGGGACCGCACCCTCAACGTCAACCTTAAGGGAACGTTCATCTGCACCCAACTGGCCGGGCGCGTGATGCGCGACCAGGGTGGCGGCGTCATCGTCAACGTCGCCAGCATCGCCGGGCACAAAAGCCCGCTGCCCAACGCCAGCGCCTATTGTGCCAGCAAAGCCGGGGTGATCGGCTTCACTCGCGAGTGTGCTCGCGAGTTCGCCGCTTACAACATCCGGGTGAACGCCGTCTGTCCCGGGGTCATCGTCACCCCAATGACCCAAAAGTCGCGGGACGACCCAGACGTGATGCGCAAGTGGATGGAAGACATCCCCCAAAAACGCCTGGGCGAACCGGAAGAGGTCGCCGCCGTGGTCCTCTTCCTCTGCTCCGACGCAGCCAGCTACATCACCGGCCACGCCCTCGTCGTGGACGGTGGCAAAGTGATGGGATAAAAGACAGAGATTGGAGAACAGAGAATGGTGATTGAGGTGAAAATGGGCGACCCGCTGTGGAAGGTGGTGGGCCAGCGACAGATTACGCTGGAACTGGACGATGGCGCCACCGTCGCCGACGCGCTGGCCCACTTGCAGACGGCTTATCCCAACTTCAGGGCCACGCTCAAGGCAGGCGGCACACAACTGGGCGTGCCCTTTAACTTCTTCGTCAATCGCAAACTGGTGAAAGAGGAAGACCTGACAAACCGCAAGCTAAAAGCAGGAGATACATTGCACATCCTGGCCCCAATCGTGGGGGGAAGATGAATCGTTTCTCCCGTGAGTTTTTTGCCCGCGACACACTGGCCGTCGCCCGCGACCTGCTGGGCGCGCGGCTGGTACGCATGCTGGACGGGCAGCGTCTCAGCGGGATCATCGTCGAATGCGAGGCATACATCGGGCAAGACGACACCGCCTGCCACGCCAGCCGGGGGCGTACCCGTCGCAACGAGGTGATGTTCGGTCCTCCCGGCCACGCCTACGTCTACTTCACCTACGGCATGCATTGGATGCTGAACGTCGTCACCGAGGAAGACGGCTTTCCGGCAGCGGTGTTGCTGCGGGCCATCCAGCCCACCGAGGGCATCGACGTTATGCGCGCCCTCCGTCAGGCGAAGGGCAAGCCGCGCAAAGACCAGGAGCTGACCAGCGGCCCGGCCCGCCTGACCCAGGCCCTGGCGATTGACAAAGCCCTCAACGGCACCGACCTGGTGGCCGGCGACGCGCTATGGCTCGAACCAGGCAACCCCTTCCCCGACGAGATGGTGGCGAGTGGCCCGCGCATCGGCGTCGGCTATGCCGCCGAAAAGGACCGACTGGCCCCCTGGCGATTCTGGGTGCGGGGCAACCCCTACGTCTCGCGCTGACACTGACACGGATACACTGAGGGCTGCCCCGCGCGCCGTCATTCAGACCCGTTGCCGACAATTCGTGTCAGTGCCCGTGCAATCCGTGTCAGTGCCCGCGCAATCCGTGGAGTCCGCCCGCCCTGGCTGCGCCAAGCGGGCCAGGGTGTCAGCCTCCGCGCAATCCGTGGAGTCCGCCCGCCCTGGCTGCGCCAAGCGGGCCAGGGCGTCAGCCTCCGCGCAATCCGTGGAGTCC
>JAJRXB010000216.1 GCA_024276515.1 Chloroflexota bacterium | reverse complement strand
TTCTAGCGCGAGCGAGGTGACAGTCACCTTGTTCGGTATGACACGTTGGCAAAAACGGTAAGAAATGGTTGTCAAGTGCCTTCCTCTCGCCAAAAGATCGAAGGTGACTGTCACCTGGGTTAATTCTTTGAAAAGCCCTGCAAGGCGATTGACCTTCTTTAACCTGATGTTAATGGAGAGAATGCCGTTGAGACTTCCGAGGTCTGGAGAACAGCCTTTCGGGGGCGAAATTACGACTTCTGCAGACATTTTCGATGGGGGAAATTGCCCACTGGAGACCTCGAAAGTCTCAATCCTGATTTTTCACTGGACTCTGGCGTGTTGGCGGCGAGAGGAGGCAAAGCCCTCACCCACCCCCGCCTGCACCCCCTCCCTCTCCCAATTTGGGAGAGGGAGGGGGTTGGGGGGAGGGAGAGGGCAAGCCCCCGCGCTCCCAAACATCATCAACGCTTAACGGGGAGACTACCAGTTTTTCAGACACGCTCTTACGCCTGAGTGGCAACCCGCTGCGTGAGCCAAAGGGAGCAGGTTAGGCAGCCTGTCTCATTGTATCTTGCGCCAAATCGTGATACAATGTCACTGCAAGTCGGTGCCAACGTGGGGAGAATTGGATGGACACGATGATAGGACAAACGTTGGGACAATACCAGATCGTTGAGCAAATCGGCAAAGGCGGGATGGCCACCGTAAAGAATATTTTGAGCGAGGATTTATGTATTGGTGGGGTTCACCCACCCCTCCTGAGCCAATCTGGGTGGTGGTGATGCCAGACCCCGCCGCCAACAGCGGCGACACCTGGATGCGTTACGACAATGCCTGGGATAGTAGCATGCCTCTCTTTCCACCCGATTGCCCGGAGGCGACCGAGCCTTTGGGTCCCCGGGCCGGATTCGGCATCACCTGGTGTGACCGTCCCGGCGTCAAGGAACTGGTGGGAGCGCCCCGCGAGCGTGAGGCCGGGTCCGGCGACGTTTATCCCAAGGGGGCAGTGCAGTTCTTCCAGCACGGCGTGATGTTCGAGAACCCATACGACCGGGAAATCTGGGCACTCATCGATGGCGACGGCTGGCGACGGGCCAGCTATTAGGCCAGAAGTGAACGCCCGGTCGGTCACACGCACAGTCCTCGGTGATTGGTTATCGCTATGGCGACATCTGAAACACAGGCTAGGTGCCCCGCTTGTGGGCAAACCCTCGATGAAAACGCGCTAGTCTGTGACGCTTGTGGACGTAGTTTGTCCACGTATTGTTCAAAATGTGACGCTCCAATCCAGGAGGGTTACACTTTCTGCCCCTCTTGTGGTTGTCCCCTTAGCTCCGATGAACGGGCCCTCACCTATCAAGAACTCCAGATAGCCCACGAAAAAAATCAGGAACAGCTAATCAAATACGCCCACGATCTCACCAAACTGTACATGTGGCATCGCCGGCTCGAGCAATATTTGCCCACCGGCCTGCTGGAAAAAGTGCTCCTCCTGGATGACGAAGTCGTGGGCGAACGTCGCTACGTAACCGTTCTCTTTTCCGACGTGGTGGGCTTTACCCAGTTGTCGGCGAATCTGGGCGCGGAAGAAGTTTTCTTGTTGATGAACAATTGCTTCCGCCTGCTGGTGGAACAGGTTTATAAATTTGGGGGCTCCGTGGACAAGTTTATCGGTGATGGGCTGATGGCCCTGTTTGGCGCACCGGTCGCTCACGAAAACGATCCAGAACGTGCCGTGCGGGCTGCCCTGGGCATGCAGGAGGCAATAGCCAGCTTCAGCCAGCAAATGGTCCCCAGGCTGGGCCGGCCCCTGGAGCTGCGCATTGGCATCACCACCGGCGACGTGGTCGCCGGCACCGTCGGCGTGGAAGGCCAGCTCTCTTACACGGTGATGGGTAACACCGTGAACATGGCTTCTCGACTGCAATCGGCAGCGCGCCCCGGCGGCATCCTGGTCAACGAAGATATGTATCGTCACACCAGACACCTGTTTAATTACCGCATTCTGCCGCCTGTTCCAATGAAAGGCATAGGCGACGCCGTGCCGGTTTTTGAAGTGGTCAGCCCGATCAGCGGTCTCCGCATGCTTCAACTATTGCCGGCCGATCAACTCTCGACCTTTGCCGGGCGGCAGAAGGAGATGAAGCAACTCAGCCAGATCACACAAGATGCCAGCCGGGGGACAGGGAGCGCCGTTTTTGTGACCGGCGAAGCAGGCCTGGGGAAAACACGTTTGATATGGGAGTGGCAACGTCGGCTTCCGGCCGAACTACAGGTGTGGTCCGGTTTCGCTCAAAACTTTCCCCAAACGAGTTACGAAATCTGGCGACAAATTATTTTGCAGGGACTCAACCTGCAAAACGCCCCGCGCCAGGAAGTGGTTGACGTTTTGCTCGATTACCTGGGCGACGAAACCTGGCTCCCTTTCCTGGAGATTTTGCTTTTTGGCGAAGTACCCCGGTCCGGCAACCTCGGCTCCTTGCAACCCGAACAGTTAAAAGAACAGGTTTTCATCACCGTCCGCCAGTTGTTGAAAAGTGTTGCCCGGCAAAGTCCGCTGGTCATCATCCTGGACAACTTGCAGTGGTTCGATCAGCTTTCGCGCGAACTGTTGCGCTCGGCACTTGAATTGAGTGTGTCGTTGCCCATCGTCTTTTGCATTGGCAGCCGCCCCGAAGCAAAAGAGTTGCCCGAAATCATCGCTCAGGCGAAAGCGTTGCTGGGCCGGCGCGCAGTTGAGATCTCGCTTCCCCCCCTGTCGACGGCCGAGAGCGAGGAATTGCTCAACCAGGAGCTGCCTCTGGCCGATATGCCAGAGACGTTGCGCCGCTACATCTTGGAACGGAGTCAGAACAATCCATATTACCTGGAAGAGCTGGTCTCTTTCATCATCAACAGCGGCTTCGTTGAACAACGCAACGGCCAATGGCGCATCACCAATGCCGAAGGTCTGGCCGGCTTGAGCCTGCCGGGAACCTTGCGTGGCCTGGTGCAGACTCAAATCGACAGCCTTTCCGAGGCGCAGCAGCAACTTTTGTCCTACGCGGCGGTCATCGGACCGGTCTTCTCGGAATCATTGTTCCGTTTTGTCCTCAGCCGGGTGTCTCACATCACCGACGTCTCCGGCCTCCTGGCAAATTTGGTTGAGCAAGCGATTTTGGCCTTCGACGGGACAAATTATCATTTTGCGCACAACATCGTGCACGAAACTGTGTATCAAAGCCTTCTCTCGGAGCGTCGGCGTCAGATCCATCAGCAGGTTGGGGAGGCCATCGAAGCCAGAGCCGGAGACACAATTTCGGCTGACGTTGAGCAACTGGCTTACCACTTCGTCGCTGCCGAAAATGCGCAAAAGGCCGTGCCCTATCTCATTGAAGCGGGCGAAAGAGCCAAACAGCGATTTGACAACGAGGCCGCGCTCAACTATTTCTCCACCGCCCTGGACATGTTGCCAGAAGCTCCCCGGTTGGCCGACCGCGAGCCAGACATTCATCAAGCCATCGGCGACCTGCATCAGCACCGGGGCGATTATGACCGTGCCCTGGACCACTATCACCGGGCGCTGAAGCAGGCGTTGAATTCCGATCAGCGTGCTGAGTATAGCCGATTGATTGGACTGATTTGGCAACGAAAAGGGGATACCGACCGGGCCCAACACTGGCTCGAAGCGGCACTGGACGAGATCGCCAGAGGCCACGAGCAGGTGAGCGACATCGTTCGGGGACGGATTTATGCGGACATGGCCCTTTTCTACATGTACAAAGAGGACTATCTCCACGCCGAGCGGTGGGGCCAGAACGCCGTTGCGGTGCTGGAACAAACTGAGGAACTGAGCGACCTGGCCAAGTCGCTCAACGCGCTGGGCGGCGCCTACTATTTCCAAAATCGCTGGCGCGATGCTTCCCACCAGGTTGAACGCGCTCTCAACATTCAGCGTCAGATTGGTGATCAGATGGGCATTGCTCTTTCGTTGAGCAATCTGGGGGTGCTTTACACGGTTGATGGTCAATGGGATAAAGCCATTGACGCCTTCAATCAAGCCATTGCCATGTTTGGAGAGATGGGGGCGATGGAAACCACCCTCAGCAACGCGCACAACAATATCGCCTACATTTACATCCATCAAGGCAAATTAGATTTGGCCGAAGTCCACTTGCAGGAAAGTTTGGCCATTGGGCGTAAGACCAGGAGCACCTTGCAGGTTGCCGAACGATTGAACAATCTTGGCCTTTGCCGATTGATCAAAGGGGACTACCTGGAAGCGGAGAAGTACGTTGCTGAAAGCATAGATCTGTGTCATCGAAACAACGAGCAGGCTCCCCTGGCGGAGGCTACCAGGTACATGGCCGAGATAAAACTGGCCAGCGGCGACGAAGCGGCCGCGCTAAAAGTTTGCCAGCAGGCAATCATCGTGGCCAACAAAGCCGGCTCTAAAGTGAACGAGGGGGCAGCGCTGAGAGTTTTGGCGCAGATTCACCTGCGCAACGAGGAATACCAACAGGCAAAGCAAGCCGCCACCGTCAGTTTGCGACTTTTGACAGAGGTCAATCACGTTTACGAAGCGGCCCGGACCCAGGTCGTCATCGCCGAAATAGCGTTGGCAGAAAAGGACGAACAGACCTTTCAATCGGCTGCCGAGGCCGCATATTCCACACTCAAGCAACTGGGAACGATCCCAGAATTGAATTTGCTGAAGAGCTTGCAAAAGCAGGTGACAGTCACTTGAAATGGCGCGAAAACGAGGTGGTTTTGTAAGTCGTGACCCAATCATCGTGCCAAAAGTGACTGTCACCTGCTTTTGTGATGCCCGCACCCTTATCCTTTCTGGGGTGCTACCTTGCGCTTGGCGCTCCAGGCCTCGATCTCTACCGCAAAAACGGCCGTCTGATCCCGTTCCGCCGGCGTGATGGGCCGATAATCAATGCCCGGCTTCAGGTCGGGGAAGTATTTGTCGAGGAGCCCTTGCAGGGCTCGTTCCTTTTCGACGGGGTCTTCCAAAAGGTGTGCCCGGCCAAAGACGACGACGCCGGTGTACTCCACGCTGAAGTCCAGGGCGGTTTTGGCCGGCAACCACCGACCGCGCCAATCCACCTCCAAACAAACGCGGGGATTTTGCCGCACGTTGGTCAGGGTACGGCCTTCTTTGGCGGTGTGAAAGAAAATGCGTTCACCGTCGTACCAAAAGGTGTTGGCGCTGATGAATGGCTGGTCGTTCACCGAGGTGGCGATGCGACAGACGTCGGCCTGGCGCAACAGGTCGGCGATCTCGGCGTCATCGGTGATGGCCCGGTCGGTGCGACGGATGGCGGTCAATTCCTGGGCAGAGAAAGGGTGAGACACATCCTCCTCCGGTCTGGAAATATGCTGGTCAATGGACACATTATACAGGTCAACAAGTCAATCGGTCAATAATGGCTTATCGCAAAAACCTTGACAGAACAAACCGGATGTGATATGATAGCCCCAAGTTCCTGGGGGGTGTTTCAAGTGCCCCCCAACCTCTATCGGAGGCAGTTGGTGTCACCCCAGCGCAAACGCATCAGCCGGGTAGCAGCGTTGAGTGTGGTCGAGCGGCATGGCCGTCGGTTTTGGCTGACGGCGTTGACCGTTGGCGCATTCTTTTTTGGCTACTATTACTTTGCGGAGGTGTGGCCTGCGCTGCTTCCGGCTGGATAGGGTTGGCACAACAAAAGCCAACCTGGAAATACACAGGGCGTGGAGCGGCGAACTCCACGCCCGTTTTTATTTTGCAGAAAGCGAGGAGGAGAAAAGCTATGATCGTTTGCCGTGGTGTTCGAGGTGCGACCACCGTCGAAGAGAACACACCCGAAGCAATCCTCGGCGCAACCCGCGAGTTGCTCACCCGGATGGTCGAAGCCAACGGCATCCATCCCGACGACGTGGCCAGTGTCATCTTCACCACCACACCAGACCTCACCGCCGAATATCCGGCGTTGGCTGCCCGCCAGCTTGGCTGGCACGACGTCGCCTTACTCTGTGGTCACGAAATGGCCGTGCCCCACGGCCTCAAGCGTTGCATCCGGATACTCCTGCATTGGAACACCCACAAGCCGGCGTCGGAGATTCGGCACATTTACAGCAAGGGCGCAGCGAATCTGCGGCCCGACCGCGCTGCTATTGAGTCCCCTGTAGTAAGCCGGGATTAGGGGATTAGGAGATAAAAGATGAAGGAAAAATCCCCTGATCTCCCAATCCCGGCCAGAGAACAAGCTTAATCAGACAGGCCTGATAGTACTACAACGTCACTTTTGTGCGAAATGTCATTCTGAGCGACGAAGGGAGCGAAGAATCTCCTTCTTGGCCTGGAACTTGCCATCATCGGGGGAGATTCTTCGTCGCTTCGTATCCCGCATGGGGTACTTCGCTCCTCAGAATGACAAAGTCACGTTGTAGTGATAGTAACAATCGGCAAATCCAAAAGCAAAAAAGAGGGAGGAGAAGAACATGAGCGCAGGGTGGGTTTCACCGCACAGAGGGACCACGCGCGAATCGAGGACGATGCCATCACACTTTACAACGCATCCGGGAGACGATAGACTACCCGGTCAACACCGGGCACTCGCATCAATCTCAACATTTTGGGTGGTGTAGTGGAAAGGAGGTCTCGGCTATGATTATCGTGATGAAAATGGGCGCCAGTCAGGGGGAGATTCAGAAGGTGGTGCAGCGGGTGGAGAGTCTGGGTTTCCGGACCCACCTGTCACAAGGGGAGGAGCGAACGATCATCGGCATCATCGGTGACGAGCGTCCCCTGGACAGGGACAGCCTGGGGCGAATGCGAGGCGTGGAGCGCATTGTACCCATCCTGCGGCCTTTTAAGCTGGCCAGCCGTGATTTTCAACCCGCCGACACCGTTTTCCAGCTCAATGGTCACAGCATCGGCGGACAGAAGATCATCGTGATGGCCGGCCCTTGCGCCGTGGAGAGCCGGGAGCAGATCATCGAGACAGCCCACATGGTCAAGGAGGCGGGCGCTCACCTGTTGCGCGGCGGAGCCTTCAAACCCCGAACGTCCCCCTACAGCTTCCAGGGATTGGGGGAGGAAGGTCTGCGATACCTGGCCGAAGCGCGCGAGGCGACCGGGTTGGCCGTCATCACCGAGGTGATGGCCCCAGAGCAGGTGTCGCTGGTGGCCCAATACGCCGACGTGCTCCAGATTGGCACTCGCAACATGCAAAACTACGCCCTGCTCCACGCCGTTGGCGAATCGGGGATGCCGGTCTTGCTGAAGCGCGGCATGATGTCTACCATCGAGGAACTGCTGATGAGCGCGGAGTACATCCTATCGCACGGCAACCGGCGGATAATGCTTTGCGAAAGGGGGATTCGCACCTTCGAGACGTACACGCGCAACACCCTGGACATCAACGCTGTGCCATCGCTGAAGGAACTGACCCACCTGCCCATCGTCGTAGACCCCAGCCACGCGACAGGCAAATGGCACCTGGTCAGCGCCGTGTCGAAAGCGGCTGTGGCCGCCGGCGCCGACGGCCTGATCATCGAAGTCCACCCCAACCCGGAACTGGCCATGTCCGACGGCGCGCAGTCCCTGCGACCGCCCCGCTTCGCCGAGTTGATGGCGCAGTTGAGACCCATAGCCCAGGCAGTGGGCCGTACCCTCTGAGGGCGGGTCTGAAAAACCTGGTCCTGCCGTTTTTTCCAGGCATAGGTGACAGGCACTTACAAAAGTGCCTGTCACCTGAGATGAACCCTACGTGATGGACGCATTAGAACCACCAAGACCGCTGAAGACCCTTGAATTCCCCGCAAATTCCCGGCGATTCTCCCTTTTCCTTTCCCACTTCTTGTGCTATAATATGTGAACACCACTATATCTTGTGGTATCATCGTCTTTGCAAAGCGTACCCAAGTGTGGTATACTAAGCACAGAATACGTGACATAAGACAACAGGCGAGGGATACGGGTAGCCTGTGGTTGAGTGTTTCCACACAACTTTCGGGATGGCGTAGTCCGTGGCAGAAGACTGGGTTCGGAGGCTGAAATCGAAGAATCCGGCCGACCGCTGGCGGGCGGCGATGCGTCTGGTGGATGCTGCCCGCTCACGGCGGGCGGAGGTACTCTCGGCCCTGGCCGACGCGTTGGGAGACGACCACCCCTTTGTGCGCTGGCAGGCCGGGTGGGCGTTGGCCGTGGCCCGCCGGCCAGAGGCGATAGGGACGCTGCACAACGAACTGGTGCGCGATTCCCCCCGCCGGCAGGCGGCCGCCGCCGACGCACTGGTCTATGCGCGCAAGGTTAACCCTGAGCCGCTGTTCCAGGCTCTTTCCAGTCCCGATTCGCTCGTTCGCCAGAGCGCGGCCGAGGCGCTGGGACGTCTGGGCTATCGCCCGGCCACGTCGCGCTTCATCACCCTGTTGGCCGACGAGTCGCCCTGGGTGCGACGGGCAGCCGCCCGTGCGTTGGGTCACATCGGCGACGCGAGCGTCGTTGGCCCGTTGAGCCAGCGGCTGTCCGACGAGTCGCCGTTGGTCCGACGCAGCGCGGCCTACGCCCTGGGAGCTATGCGTGCGCGGCAGGCCGTGTCGGCGTTGATTGCCGCGCTCGGTGATCCAGACCCCCAGGTGCGGCGCAATGCAGCCTGGGGCCTCGGCCGCATCGGAGACCCGGCCGCGTTACCCAAATTGCGCGCCCTCCGGTCCGACCCCGGTCTCGACGGTGACGTGGCCCGCGAGGCCGAGATGGCCATCCGGGCTATCGAGCGTCCGGCCTGGCGACGATTGCCCGGCGTGGCGCGAAACTGGTTCGCGCGCCGCTAGCCAGCGCCTGGCGAAAGTAGTCAGCGGATTAAGCGGATTAAGCGGATTAAGCAGAATTCGCCGGCTTTTTTCAGAGGGGTTATGAATACATCGGCAGACGCACTGATAGAGCGACTGGCTCACCGTATTGCCCGGCTGGGACTGGTGACGCCCGTCGTCGTCTTCCTGGAAGCCAACAAGCCTCTCAGCTTCGTCGGCAGCCAGGCCCTGCTGATGCTCCAGCCGGTGATGGATTTGTTTGTGGCACGCGAACTGACGAGTGATCTGGTCACCTTGCTGGCCGACCGTGACCGGCTGGAGATGCTCATCGCTCGACTGGAGTCAGAAGCAGGGAACAAGTAGGGGCAGACCTGCGTGTCTGCCCGGAAGGTGGGCGAACACGTACCATCCTGGCACAGGGTGGGTTCGCCCCCACCCCAAAAAACTATGGGGACGATCGGTGAACGAAACGCAACGGGTGATGCTCTTGTTTTTGGTGGTGTTCCTGCCGGCCCTTTATCTGGCGGGGCGACGGGTGCAAAGGGGCATCCTTCCAGACCTGCGCCTCATCCCGGCCTTCGATGCCCTGCGGGGCGTGACAGCACGGGCTATTGAGACGGGACGTGCCTTGCACGTCTCCCTGGGACTGGGGGGCATCACCGGCGACGTGACGGCCGACAGCCTGGCCGGCATCTCGGTGCTGGAATACCTGGCCGATCAATCGGCCGCTGCCGGCGCGCCTCCTATTGTCACCCTGGCCGACCCTACGCTCCTGCCCCTGGCCCAGGACGTGGTGCGCCGACCCTATGGGCCAGACCGGGAAGGTGCGGCCAGAGCTGCCCGTCACGTGCGCTGGATCGCGCCCGAATCGGCCGCCTACGCCGCCGGCGTGATGGGCGTGCTCGGCGGCGAGGGCGTGGACGCCAACGTGATGATTGGAGCCTTTGGGGATGAGTATCTTTTGATGGGGGAAGCCGCCAGCCGCCGCGGGATGGCCCACGTCGGCGGCGCCAGCGACCCCAACGTGTTGCCTTTCGTCTTCGCCACCGCCGATGAGACTTTGATGGGCGAAGATATGTACGCTGCCGGCGCTTATCTATCGGGCCGGCCCTGGCACATCGGCAGTCTGCTGGCGCAAGACTTTATGCGCTGGGTCATCGTCGCCGGCATCGTCGCGCTGGTAGTCGTGAAAACTGTGTTCTAGAACGAGGTAAAGGCTTTGGTCAGCCGCATCCTATCCACCGTCGTGGCGATGACCGCCGGCCTGTTGGTTCTCGCCAATTTCTTCTTTTATTCCGACCCCATAGGCGCTCTGAGCCTCTACCTGGTTCGTACAGCGTCGGTGGTAGCAGCTTTTGCCCTGGTGCTGGGGGGAGTCAACGTGCTCACTGTCCACCTGAACAAAATATACTCCCGCGACAAAGGCTGGGGTTACAGCATGGTATTGCTGGGAGCTTTGCTCTTTACCCTGGGCGTGGGCTTTCTCACCGGTGGGCCTGCTTCGATTCCAATGCAAAACATTTTCGAGACGGTGCTGTTTCCGCTGGAGGCGACCCTCTTTTCTCTGTTGGCCTTCTTCGTCGTCACTGCCGCCTACCGCGCCTTTCGCGTGAAAAGTTTCGAGACCGGATTGTTTGTCGTCTTTGGCCTTATTGTGTTGTTGGGACAGGTGCCCGTGGGTGCGATGTTGTGGGATCAATTTCCGGTCATCAAAGATTGGGTGCTGGACGTGCCAGCGATGGCCGGAGCGCGTGGTATTTTGCTGGGCGTCGCCCTGGGGACGGCGGCCACCGGCCTGCGCGTGCTCCTGGGGATTGACCGCCCCTACGCGGATAGGCGACCGCCGACCACCGACCGCTGACCGCCGCCGTCATCGCGGTCCGCCATCGGCGGTCGTTTAAGGATGGGTTAGTCCGATGACAGTTGAGCAGAATCCTGGTGAGACGAACGAGGAACCGGTCGAGGACGGCCTGTCGGTGCTGAAACGGCTGGCTGCCCTTGACAGCGCCAGGTCTGCCCCGTCACAGGGTGATGACCTGGCGGAGACAATCCCAGGCTGGCTCGAACTCCTGCTGGCCAAATATGGTGAAGAAGCGTCCAGGCTGATTGGCATCGAACGGCCGCCGACGCAACTGGAGGCGCTCGAGCCACCGTCGGCAGGAGAAGAGCCATCCAAAATCGCCAGTTTGTTGGAACAGATGGCCACCGAGTCGGAGGCAGAGCCATCGCCAGACCAACTGGAGACCTCGGTGGACTGGGGCAAACCGGCAGTAGACGAAGAGGAGATAGGGGAGGAACCGGTCGACTGGCTCAGCCAGATCGCCGAGCCGGCGGCACCGCCGGCTACCCCGGTGGAAGAAGAAGCCCCCGACTGGCTGGACGATCTCGGTCAGCCGGCGCCTGAAGCAAAATACCCGGCAGAAGAGGAACCCTCTGCCGATGCGGAAGACGTGCCCGACTGGCTTCAGGAGTTGGCGCCACCTCCCCAGCCTGCGACCGCTCCGCCACCGGCAGAGCCGGCATCGCCCGGCCCGACCGAACCCGAAAGCGAAATTCCCGATTGGCTGCGCGACATAGGCGTTGCCCCGCCGGGTATGGAGCCGCCAGAAGGCGAAGAGCCATCTCCCGGAGCCGAGGTGCCGGCCGAGGAAACCCTTCTCCCGGAGGGCGAGGCAGCCGAAGTCGAACCACCGGCGTGGCTGCGCGAATTGGGCGTGTCGGAGATGGCAGAAGCGCCGTCTGGGCCGGAAGCAGAGGCCCCCGACTGGCTGCGCGAGATGGAGGTGGCGGAATCCACCGTTCCTTCCGTCCCCTCCGAGCCGCCCCCGCCTCCCCCCGCTGAGCCGCCGTCTTCGGAAGCAGCGGCGGAAGCGCCGGCTGAGCCGGAACCAAAGGTCCCCGGGGAACCGGAGGCCCCCGACTGGCTGCGCGAGATGGAGGTGGCGGAATCCACCGTTCCTTCCGTCCCTTCTGAGCCACCCCCTGCCCCTCCCTCCGAGCCGCCGTCTTCGGAAGCAGCGGCGGAAGCGCCGTCCGAGCCGGAACCAAAGGTCCCTGGGGAACCGGAGGTCCCCGACTGGCTGGCCAGCTTGCGCGCCGACGAGGGACCGGAATACCTGGAGGGTGTTGGAGCAGCGGCAGAAGTGCCGCCCGCAGAGCCGGAGGTCCCGGAGGGCGAAACGGTCGAGGAGCCCGACTGGCTGGCCGCGTTGAGAGCGACCGGCGAGGCAGACGTATTGGAACTGAGCGAAGAGGTGGTCGAGACCGAAGAGGAAGAGTTGCCCGACTGGCTGGCGAAGCTGAGGGCGACACAGACGGAAGAGGAGACGCCGCCCCAGCCGGGTGCGGAGCCCCCAGCGGTCGCCCCGCCAGCCCCCCCCGAAGGGGTGGGTGAGATTCCCGAAGGGCCGCCTGAGCTGCCTCCCACAGAAGAGGCCGAAGCACCACTCGCCGAAGAGAAGGCCCCAGAGGGTACGGAGGCCGAAGAAGCCGAAGCCCTGGATTGGCTGGCCGAACTGGAGGCTATGGAGGCGGCCGTGGAGCCGCCGCCGAGTGAAGGCGAACCCTCTGAGGTCGAGGTTCCGCCGCTGCCGGGAGGAGAGAGGATTCCCGAATGGCTGGGCGGACCGCTCGGCGTGGAGGTCCCTGCCGAGGAAGAGGAAGAGGTTGAAATGCCACCCGCCGTCGAGGAGGGGGTGGCGGGCGAGCCCCCCGCCTGGCTCCAGGAATTGGAGGCCGAGGAAGTCGAGAAAGTCGAGCCAACGGAGGTTGAATCCGAGGGCGTGTTGGCGGGGCTGTCGGGACTTTTGCCCGTCACGGAAGAGGAGCTGGCGGGCGAAGAAGCGATGGCGGTCCCGCGTCCTCCGTCGGTGCCGCAGGTCCCCGACGTCGAAGGGGCGCAGCTTTTCGGCGAGATCGCCGCCGAGACCCCCCGCCGCTTCCGCAAGGGGGTGGAAGAAGCCCCGCCGGAAACGGAGACTCGGCGGGCACGGGTGGCGGAGACCCTGGCGTGGGGACTGATATTCATTGCCCTCATCCTCGCCATTGCCCTTGCCCTGCTGGCCGTGTGGGGCAGGATAGGAGATCTGTTGGATGACTCGTCCTTCCGCGATTTCTTCGGCTCGCCGCTGGTGATCGACCCGGCCCCCGTCAATGCGTTTCGGGCCGAGGTGACCAAGTTGCCACCGGACGCCGTGGTCGTCGTCTCCTTCGATTACAGCCCGGCGACCGGAGCCGAGATGGACCCGCTGGCCGACATCATCGTGCGCGATTTGCTGAACAACCGGGCACGGGTCGCTGCCGTCAGCCTGCGGCCCGAAGGGGCGGCGATGGCCCAGCGCCTCCTCAACCGCCTGAAAGACGAATATCCCTACGGCCGGCGAACGCTCAACCTGGGCTACCTGCCAGGCCAGACGGCCGGCGTGCGTAGCCTGGCTTTTTTGTCGACAGCTTCCCTCTTTCAGGGCGCAGAGCGGACGATGGGGGAATACCCGGCCTGGCAAGACGTGAGCGGCCTGGGTGACGTGGCGCTGATCGTCGTCGTGGCCGACAACCCGCTGCCCGTCCGCTGGTGGGTGGAACAGGTCGGCCCCGGCACTCAGGCCGACCGCCCTATGGTCGCCGCCGTGAGCGCCGCCGCCATTCCCACCGTGCGCCCTTATTACAACCAGATCGATCCCCAGGCCGGGCAATTGCGTGGGCTGATCGGTGGCGTGACGGGCACCGCCGCCTACGAGAACCGCCTGGGACAGCCGGGCCGGGCGGTGGAGAGCCTGGCTGCCCAGTCGGTCGCCCACCTGGGCCTGATAGTGCTCAGCGTCGGGGGGACCCTGATGGGGTTCCAGTCGAGGAGTCGGGGGTAAAGAGCAGGGAGCCGAAGCGTTATGAGCACCGGCACCATCATTGCTGCCGTTCTCACTTTTATGGTCTGGTCGTATCTTTTGGGCGACAACCCCGCCTTTCGCATTGCCGAACATCTATTTGTGGGCACGGCTGTCGGCTACGCGGTGGTGGTCGCCTGGTTCAACGTAGTGCAACCGGCCCTCTCCGGCGCGGTCGCCCCCCAATCGCCGGTCCTGGCAGCGGTGCCGCTGGTGTTCTGCCTGCTGCTCATCGCCAAAGTGCGGCCGGCCCCCGGACGGTCGTCCAGGGCAGGCTGGTCGGGCGTCGGCAACGTCGCGGTGGCGTTTCTCGTCGGCGTGGGGGCGGCGCTGGCTGTGGGGGGCGCGCTCTTCGGCACGCTGTGGCCGCAGGTCTCGGCGACGGCCAGCCTATCGTTGGACCCGGCCGACTACGGCGACCCGCAACCGATGCTTGCCAGCACCTTCTTCTGGCAAAACCTGGCCGTGCTGGTGGGGACCATCGGCACGTTCTTCTACTTTACCTTCAACACCCAGCCGCAGGGACCGCTGGGTTGCTTTCGAGAGGGCTTCACTCGCTTCTGGAGCGGAATAGGTCGCTGGATGATTATGATGACGTTGGGCGCCCTCTTTGCCAACACGGTGATGTCGCGCGTCGCTCTGCTGATTGGACGGGTACGATGGCTGCTGGACGTGTTTGGACTGAGCGGTTGACAGCCAGCGTCCTGGTGGCCGACTGCGGCAGCACCCGCACGACGGTGGCCCTCATCGAGCGGGTCAACGGACATCACCGGCTGGTGGCCCGGGGTGAGGCGCTCAGCACCCATCACCCGCCGTGGCTGGACGCTACCGTCGGTGTGCGGGAGGCGATTCGCAGAATTGAGGAGCTCGTCGGGCGGAGGTTGCTGACCCAGGCCGGCGCGCTCATCAGACCCCGGAGCCCGGCCGGCGATGGCGTAGACATTTTCGTGGCCGTTTCCAGCGCCGGGGTGCCGATGCGGGTCGTGCTGGCCGGTCTCACCAACGATTTGAGCCTGGCCAGTGCCCGTCGGGCGGTGGCCGGGACGTATGCTCTCACCACCGGCACGCTGGCTTTGGATGAGGGGGCAGCCGGCCGAGACCCAGATGCTCGTATGCAGATTTTGCGCGAGGCCAGGCCCGAGGTCATCCTCATCACCGGCGGCACCGACGGTGGCGCGACGCAGCCGGTGATAGACCTGGCGGAACTGATTGCCCTCTACAATCGGGTGCTGGCGCCAGAAGAGCGACCGCTCGTCTTTTACGCGGGCAACGCTCACCTGGCCGGGGACGTGGCATCCCTCTTTGCCGCCGCCGGCGAACTGCGGGTGGTAGACAACGTCCGCCCTGGTTTGACCAGAGAAAACCTGGAGCCGGCCCGGGCCAAATTAGATGCCCTCTATCGAAACCGTCGTCTGGCCCAGGTGCCCGGCTTCGACACGCTGAGGGGGTGGTCTGGCCGACCGGTTTCGTCGACAGCCCAGTCCTTTGGGCAGGTGATTCGCTACATCAGCGATCGTTACCAATTGAAAGCGGTGGGGATTGACCTGGGCAGCGCCTCGACTCTCCTGGCCGCGTGCCTGCCCCGGTCCCAGGGCCTGTCCCGGTCCCGGGGCGCGGGCGACCTGTTCAGCCTGACGACCCGCGCTGACCTGGGCATCGGTCTGAACGCCAGGACCGCGCTGGCACAGATCCCAATCGAGCACATCGTCCGCTGGCTCCCCTTCGAGATGGCTCTCGACGACGCGCGTGACGTGCTGTTCAACAAATCGCTGTATCCGGCCAGCGTACCCCAGACGCGGGAAGAGTTGCTGTTGGAATATGCGCTGGCTCGTGAGGTGATGCGCCTGGTCGTGGCCCAGGCACGCCCTGGCTGGCTTCGGGGGGGACATCATTATCCTGCGGGCACTACGCTGTTGGCCCACACGCCCCAGTGGGATTTGATCATTGGCGCCGGACGCACACTCACGGAGACGCCCCACGCAGGCGACACAGCTTTGCTGCTGCTCGACGCGCTGGAGCCGGTGGGCGTCAGCAAGATGGCCGTAGACGCCGGGGGCGTGGCGGCCACGCTGGGAGCGGTCGCCAGGGCATATCCCCTGGCCGCCGCCGAAGTTGTGGAGTACGACGCCTTTCTCAACCTGGGCACCGTCGTCGCCCCGCTGGGCACTGCCCGACCGGGGGAGGTGGCGCTTCGGGTGAAGGTGCACTACCCGGACGGACGGCTGGCCGAGGAGGAAGTGGCTTATGGCTCGATAGCCCTCATCCCACTGGGGCCTGGCGAACGGGCGACTCTGGAGCTACGCCCTACCCGTCGCTTCGACGTGGGGTTGGGAGAGCCGGGCCGGGGCGCAACGGCCGAGGCCGAAGGGGGCCTCCTGGGCATTGTGGTTGACGGGCGGGGCCGACCGCTGGCACTGCCCGCCGACGACCAGAGTCGCCGTCAAATGATTGGGGAGTGGATGTCGAGTATGGGCCTGATCCCGGGCGAGGGAGATTGGGAAAGCGAGCCCGTAACCGCTCACCCTCCCACAGGGCTGGACGTTCTTCAGGGGCAAGAACGTGTCCCGACCGAATATTCGAGCCCGTGAACGCCCAGACTTCGGAAGTTTTTTTGAGGGGGATCTCGCCGCCCCCAGTCGCGGGTCGCACCCTGTCCTGGCGGAAGGCCAGGGGCGAACTCGCTCAGAGCATTGAGCGTTCACCCTCTCCTCCTGCGAGGGGGAGGGTTGGGGTGGAGTGGAGGGGACGCCGGAGAAACTACCGCTCGTCAGGGGTCTGTGACCCCTGACCGGGCGAGATGCCACCCTCCCCCGGCCCCTCCCTGCCAGGGAGGGGTGAAACACTTTGTACTTGCTCAAAGCGGGTCTGCCGCACCCCCCTGGCCCGCTGGCGCGAGCCCGGGACGGGCAGGTGCACCCGTGCCGGGCACTTCGGCAGGCAGACCCGACGGGAGCAGAAACTAGGCAACATTTACGCCCAAATGCACTACACTGTGGCGTAAATAAGTTGCCGATTGCCTGAAGGCGAGATAGCACCCTGCCCGGCCCTACTAAAATCTGGAGCAGAGCGCGTTAATCGATGACCGAACACACCGGCCCAATTCTTGCCCACACCCGAATCAGCCCGATGACGCAGATTCGCGTCCATCGCCAGCTACCCGCGCCCGGCTAAATCCTGGTGCAGACGGGCGAGCAAGTGGAAGCCCGGCAAAAGATCGCCCGGACCGCAGCACGCGGCGAAATCCGGGTGGTGGACGTCGCCCGAATCCTGGGCCTGGACGATCCCGACCTGTCGCGGGTGATGGTGAAAAAACGTGGGGATCGGGTGGAGGTCGGTGAGACTCTGGCAGCCCGGCGAGGGGGTCTTCCCTTTTTGCACAAACCCTGTCGGGCGCCGGTGACCGGTCGTCTGATGGCCATCGGCTATGGCTGGGTGGTGATCGAGACCGAGGCCGAGCCGGTGGACCTGTTGGCTTTCGTCCCCGGACGGGTTGTGGCCATCGCTGAGAATCAGAGCGTGACCATCGAGACGGCCGGCGCGCATATCCTGGGCGCGTGTGGCGTGGGCGGGGAGGGTGTCGGCGTCTTGCAGGTGTTGGTAGACGACCCGGCCGACGTGCTCACCCCGGACGACGTCGGGCTGGGGTCTAACGGCGCTATCCTGGTTGGCGGGGCCGGCGTATCACCCGAGGTACTGGATCGCGCCCAGGAGATGAAGGTGGCGGGAATGATCTTGG
>JAJRXB010000215.1 GCA_024276515.1 Chloroflexota bacterium | reverse complement strand
CTGCTGTTGCCGTGCGGAGTCAGCACCGTCCGCTTTATGCCCCCCCTCAACATCTCCCAGGAGATTGCGGAAGAGGGATTGTTCATCTTCGACCGGGCTCTCACCATTGCCGAGGAGAAGTTTTTCGACCAGAAGAATGGCCGGTAACAACGAAACCCTTGCGAAGGTTCTGCGGTGGATTTCAAGCCGAAAACGCCCTTGCCCACAGAAAGCTGCTCCATACGTCAAAGCGACCGGCACCTTCGCAAGGGTGGCTGAGTAAACGCGACTGAAGTCGCCCCTACAGGGCCTTCGGCCGCAAGGCCCGCCTGCGCGGGCTAAAAAACCGGTCCACGCAGGTGGACTTTGCGGCTTTAATCGCCCAAAAAACAGGGTAGTCTCCCCGTTAAGCGTTGATGATGTTTGGGAGCGCGAGGGCTTGCCCTCTCCCTCTCCCAATTTGGGAGAGGGAGAGGGGGCAGGCGGGGGTGGGTGAGGGTTTTGCCTCCTCTACGATTCGGAAAGATCGCACCCGCAAAATCGCCAGAAAGCGGGTTTCTCGGCCTCCCAAATGGACCTTGCCGCCGTCGACCACAGAATCCGTCAGAACTGGCAAATTTTCTCTTGACAACCCAATCACCTTCTGATATAATGGTGAAGCGCATGCAAACGTTTGCACAAACCCTTTTTACTTGATACATCCGGGCTTTTGTTGCAGTTCTTTACCGGTTACACGATAGGTCTGACTGATGTCGGTTTCTATCAAAGACATTGCACGAGCAGCAGGAGTATCACCCTCCACTGTTTCACGCGCACTGAATGACCACCCGCGCATCAGCCAGGCAACCAAAGCCCGCATCCGCCAGTTGGCCCAGGAATTGGGCTATACCCCCAGTCTGCCGGCCCGCAGCCTGGTAACGCGCCACACAGCTACCATCGGCATGGTCATCACCACTGCCGCCGATCCATTCTTGGCCCGCCTGGTGCAAGGCGTTGAAGAAACGGCCGAGAAAAACGGTTATTCGGTGTTTATGAGCAGCTCGTACCGGAATGCCGAGCGTGAGCTAGAGGTAGTCCGGGCCTTTCACGAGCGGCGTGCCAGTGGCGTCATCATCACCGGCTCGCAAATTGACGACGGATACCTGCAATTAAGTAGCCAATTCCCCCTGCCTATTGTCTTGATCAATTGCCGCGCCTATCCTTATTCAGTCTACGTTGACAAACTATCGGGAGCGCGCCAGGCTGTTGAGCATCTGGTGCAACTTGGACATCGGCGGATTGCTTTTATCGGCGGTCCGCATGGTCATCGGTCTAACCTCGACCGTTTTGCAGGTTATCGACAAATACTGGAAGAAAACAACATCTCCCAGAACGATAGCCTGATCTTCACCGGCGAGGGGACCATAGAGAGCGGTATCCAGGCAGCACGACACATGCTGACCATACCTCAGCCACCTACAGCCTTCTTCTGCTTTAACGACCTGACAGCAATCGGCGTGATCAGAGCGCTCCAGCAGGCCGGCGCCGAAGTGCCCCGCGATTGCTCGGTTGTGGGTTTTGACGATCTGGAGATGGCTTCGCACTACTGCCCCTCTATCACCACTGTTCGCCAACCGACTCACCGGTTGGGGCAACGCGCCATCAGCATATTGCTTGAACTGATTCAAGGCAATTCAAACCTCCAACCCGAGAGACTGCCGGCCGAATTGATCGTTCGCGAGTCAACCGGTCCGGTTTCAGAAGCGGGGCTGAAGCCATATGCTTAACGCCGTTTTTGCCGGGCTTCTCAGGAGGCTCGGTGGGGAAAGGGGGTGATAAGGTCCAGTATACTTCAATTGGCAGGTTGAAAAGCAGGTTGTCGGCAGTTTCTTAAAATCCTCAGTTCGATAAAAGTCAATCGGCAAAGTCAAAAGGAGGAAGAAATGTTAAAGAAAATTCTGGCCCTTCTTGCCCTGGCCCTGGTACTGATGTTGATCGCTGCTCAGTGTGCCGGTCCGGCCCCCACGCCGGAGAAGGTGATCGAGACGGTGGTCGTCGAAAAAGAAAAAGAAGTCGTGGTCACCCAAGAGGTGGAGGTGGTGGTCACCAAAGAAGTCGAGGTGATCAAAGAGGTTGAGGTGCCCGTTGGTGGTGAGTTGGTCCACCTGGTCGCCCGCTGCAAGGCCGCCCCGCCCCACGAAGAAGGCCGCTGCAACAACCTGGTGGCCGCGGTAGGAGCAGCCAACGCTGCCCTGGCCGAAAAGGGTGACGACCGCCGTATCGAGTTGGAGATCATCCAGGACAACGCGGACTGGGGTGACTACAAGACCGAGTTCGAGCTCGCCTCCGATGCTGGCGAAGCGCCCGACATCATCTGCTCCGGCCACGAGCACATCGGCGACTGGGCCCCGGCTGGATACATCATCGACGTCACCGATATGCTGGGGGACTACCCCGAATTCGACGATGTGATCGACTCGCTGTGGAACGCCACCGAGTGGAACGGCCGGCGCTGGGGTGTCCCGCAAGACGCCGAGGCCCGCCCGCTTTACTTCAACAAAGACAAACTGCGGGAGCTGGGCTGGAGCGACGAGGAGATCGAGAGCCTGCCGGACCGCATTGCCAAAGGTGAGTTCACCTGGGAAGATATGCTCGACACAGCCGAAGAGGCCGTTAAGGCCGGCGTCGTCGCCGAGGGCAACGGCTGGTGGCATCGTCCCAAGAACGGCCCCGACTTCCTGTACTACTACTATGCCGCCGGTGGCGAGATTCAGGGCGAGGGAGATGCCCTGATCTTCGATAAGGAAGCGGCGCTGAAAGTTTACAAGATGCTGTACTCAGCCACGCAGGAACGGGGTATCCTTTCGCCCACCCGCCTCGACGGCGACTGGACAGGTTGGCACACCGGCTGGACGAACGGCGACGTCCTCTTCTTGTTCGGCGGTTCGTGGAACTGGGCCGAGTGGTTCAGCAACTACGTCGCCGACCGGGGTGGAGAGGATTATCTGTGGGAGCACTTCGGCTTTGCCGCGATCCCGGCCATGAAGGAAGGCACGGGCAAACCCATCACCCTGACCCACCCACTGGTATACATGATCAGCTCCCAGTCCGAGGCCCCCGACCTGGCGATGCTGCTCATCTCTAAGGCGACCACGCCGCAACTCAACACCGACTACGCCATCGCCAGCGGCCACCTGGGCATCCTGAAGTCCCAGGCGGATTACGCACCCTATACCAGCAACAAGTTCCTGAGCCAGGTCCTCCCGCTGTTGCAATTCACCACCTTCCTGCCCAACAGCCCCTACTGGAGCGCCTGGTCCGAGGCCTACTACCTGGGCATCCAGTCTGTGGAGTCTGGCTCCCTGACCCCCGAAGATGCCCTCGACGTCGTGGTTGATCAGCTTCAGAACGAACTCGGCGACAACGTGATAATCCGCTGATCACCATCGGAAGCGGTTGGAGAGGGGGATGTTCCCCCTCTCCAACCATCGCTTGTTTTTCAGTACCCCCGGGTACGCTGTCATCGCAGCAGAGCTTTCTCGGAAATGATGTGCGCCGCCGTAGAACAGGCGGGGCCAAAGCAGGCACAACTCTGTTGACCTCCGACCAGCGCTTCCAGGCTGGTGCGTTCTCCTGAACTTTCCGAGAAAGCTCCGCAAGGAGAGGAGGTGTTTCGATGGCTCAAACTACTGTGACCAGCGAAGCATTGGTGGACCGGGAGCCCCCCTCGCGTTGGGCGCAATTTAGAGCGACGCTAGGGGCCTGGGGCTTTATGGCCCCGGCCGGGGTGCTGGTGCTGGTCTTTTTCTTCATCCCCGTGATCATCCTCTTTGTCGTCAGTATGACCGACCTGTCCAGTTCTAACTTCAGCGAACCCTGGACCTTCATCGGCCTGGAAAACTACGCCAGGCTGTTCCGGGACAAGTTCTTTCCCAAGATATTGACCAACACCTTCCGCTACGTCATCCTTACCCTGAGCTTCTTCAACGTGGGGTTGGCGCTGGTGCTGGCGCTCCTGACCACCCACATAGAGCGTCGAGCAGGGTTCTTCTTCCGCATGATGTGGTTGTTACCGCGCATCACCCCCTCGGTGGTTTATATCCTGATGTGGCGGCGTATCGCGCATCAACCCCCTTTTGGCATTATCAATCAGTTGCTATCGCCGTTCGGCGTCGAGCCACGCTACTGGCTTTTTGAGCGACCGTGGCTCTTTGTCATTCTGGTGAACGGGTTCGTTGGTGCCTCCTTTGGCATGATTCTCTTCTCGTCGGCCATCGAAGCCATCCCCAGAGACTACATCACGGCCGCCAAAGTGGACGGTGCTTCTACCCTCCAGATCATCCGCGACATCACCATCCCGATGATCAGGTGGCCGCTGCTGTTCGTGACCACGTACCAAACCCTCTCGCTTCTCACTTCCTTTGAGTATATCTTGCTGCTGACCGAGGGCGGGCCCGGCCTGTTCACCACCGAGGTGTGGGCGCTCACGGCCTACAAACGTGCCCTAAAAACTTATTTCGGCCACAACCAATGGGGCTACGGAGCGGCCTGGGGGTTTATCCTGGTGTTCATTGGTATCGTGCTGGCATTCGTCTACCTGCGCGTCTTCCGCTTCAACGAACTGGTGCAGGAACCCAAGATTGACGTACTATAGGAGGAGAGCCTGGTATGGCTACAACAGTGGGACCTAAAGGGTACGGTGTGGAGGCTGGCCGGCTGTACGCTGCGAGGCGCGTCTTCAATAGTTCAATCGCCTACATCCTGCTCGTCATCAGCATCATTCCTATCGTGATCGGTTACGCCTGGTTGATCATCGCCACCTTTTCGTATCGCACCGAGGGTCTGCTCCCCATAGACGCCGATGGCAACGTCGGCGGGTGGACGCTGAGGAACTGGGCTTTTCTGAACGACCCTGCGATCTGGCACGTAACGCTGAACTCCCTCGTCATCGCGTTGGGCATGGTGATCGGCGTTGGGTTTGTCTCGTCGCTGGCCGCCTACGCGCTGTCGCGCATGAACTTCTCCGGGCGCAAGGGCTTTCTCTCGTTGACGCTCATCCTGCACGCATTCCCCAGCGTCACCCTGCTCATCGCCATCTTCTTCGTCCTGAACTTCATCTCAAAACTTCCTGCCCTCGGCCCTCGATTCGGCTACAACACTCTCGGCGGGGTGGCCCTGGTGATGATCAGCCTGGATCTGCCGCTCGGTGTGTGGCTTATGAAAGGTTTCTTCGACAACCTTTCGTGGGATATGGAGCGCGCCGCGCTCATCGATGGGGCGTCGCGCTTTCGCGTGTGGTGGGAGATCATCCTGCCCCAAATCAAGCCTGGCCTGGCAGCCCTGGCTATCTTCGAGTTTTTGTCCGGCTGGTCGGCCTTCTTGATTCCGTTCACCTTCACCGTCGGCACGAGGGTGGCCAACCTGCCGGTTTATCTGAGACAATTGATCAGCGACACGGCCCCGACCAACTGGAACCAGGTCGCCGCCGTGGGCCTGTTCCAGCTCATCCCGGTGTTGGTCTTCTTCATCTTTACCCAGGAGATGTTGCTCAGCATCTACAGCGGCGGGGCCAAAGGTGGCACGTAAGGCGTAAGTAAGCGAAAGACCGCGGAGGTTTCCGGCAGCCTCTTTGCTGGCAAAATCACTCCTGAAAACCTCCGAGGTCTGGGAAAACTGATTTCTCCGACAGGCCTGCCAGGTTGGCCAAAGTCCAGCCAATACGCAACGAGGAGTGTATTATGAAAGTCGAACTTGAGAACCTGACCAAGCGGTGGGGAGACGTGGTGGGGGCCGACTCGATCAACCTGGAGATTCAGGATGGTGAGTTCGTCGCTTTTCTGGGCCCCTCCGGTTGCGGGAAGACGACGACGCTGCTGATGGTGGCCGGCATCTACAAGCCCACCGAGGGCTTCATCCGTTTCGACGAACGGATCGTCAACCAGATGGCACCCAAAGACCGCAACGTGGGTATGGTCTTTCAGAGCTATGCCCTTTACCCCCACATGACCGTTTTTCAGAACATCGGCTACCCCCTCAAGCTGAAGAAGGTTCCAAAGGAAGAGATGCAGAAGCGGGTGCAACGGGTGGCCGATATGATGGGCATTGGGCATTTGCTGGACCGCAAGCCGGCCCAGCTTTCCGGTGGTCAGCAGCAGCGCGTGGCCCTGGGGCGGGCGCTGGTCAAAGAGCCCCAACTGCTGTTGTTTGACGAGCCACTTTCTAACCTGGACGCCCGTCTGCGCCTCTCGATGCGCAGCGAAATCAAGCGTCTGCAGATGGAATTGGGCATCACCTCCATCTACGTCACCCACGACCAGGTAGAGGCGATGACGATGGCCGACCGCATCGCGGTGATGAAAGATGGCAGGTTGCAGGCCTACGCCCCTCCCGAAGAACTGTACGATCAGCCGCGCACCCTGTTCGTCGCCGGCTTCGTGGGCAACCCGCCGATGAACTTTATGGAGGTGGAAGTAGACCGCGAAAACGGCGACTATCACGCCCGCCGCGAAGGGTTCGACGTGGTTGTGCCGCCCGACCGGGGCGAAAAGGCGGCCGGTCGGGGCAAGGTGATCCTGGGCATCCGACCGGAAGACGTGACCCTCGCCGACGAGGGCGTCTCCGGCGAGATATACGTCGTCGAGCCGCTGGGCCGCGACGACCTGATTGACGTGCGCATCGGTGACGCCCACGTCCACATCCTGGCCGACCCAACCCTGCGGCTGAAGATCGGCGACAACGTGAAGCTCAAGTTCAACACCCACAAAGTGCAGTTCTTCGATCCGGCGACGGAGGACTCTTTGCTCTGGACATAAAATTTGATAGGCGAGCTCCGGTCGGCCCTGCGATGGCCCGCCCCGGCCCTTTGGAGTTTGGGGATGGCTATGCCCCGTTCGTCTTGAAGGGACGCCCCCGCGGACGGGGGCTATGCGCTTCCCCTCCTGCTCCCCGTCCGCGTCCCCCACTGTTCCCCGCCCTCGGGGACGAGGGCGGGCCAACCCCTTCGAGAGGGGAGCGGCGAGCATTGGCGGGCATCTTTGCCCTCACCCCCGGCCTGCTGGCGCAAGCCGGGGCAGGATGGGGAGCCTGCGCTACCAGGCGCAGACAGGAGAGACGTCGTATCCTGCGCCGGGGCCATGTGACTGCTGGGCTATTGATGCCCGGTATTTTTTTGATTATACTCAAGAAAATGTGGTGCGTGTTTGCGTGGCACGAACACGCACCACGTTTTAAAAATCAGGGGGCAAAGGAAAGATGCCGATCAGCCTGACCACCGCGGCGAAGAGATTGAACCGATGAACAGCAAAGAGCGCGTGCTGGCTACCGTCAATCACGTGGAACCGGACCGTGTCCCGGTAGACATGTGGGCCCTGCCCCCCGTCACCGACAGGCTGCGCGCGCACTTCGACGTGGACGACGACGAGAGCGTCTGGCAGGCGCTAGGGATTGACCTCCGCTCCGTCTGGCCGGCCTACGCCGGTCCGCCGCTGGAAACCTTCGACGACGGCAGCTACATGGACTGGTGGGGAGTGCGCAAAGCCACGTTCGGCCCGTTTGAAGACGTGGTCGTGGCCCCGCTGGCGGATGCCCAAACTCCCGCCGACCTCGACGCCCATACCTGGCCCGATCCCGACTGGTTTGACTACGAAGGGATGCGTCCGGTCTGCGAAGCGTTGAGCGACGAGTACGCCCTCGTCGTCCGCGATCCCGGTCCCAACGCTACCTGTGTCCTGCGTGTGTCTATGTTTCTACGCGGCATGGAGCAATTTATGATGGACCTGGCAGTGAACCCCGACCTGGCCCGGGCCATCGTCACCAGGGTGGAAACATTCTACCTGGAGTTCAACCGGCGCATCCTCGAGACGGTGGGTGATCTGACAGACATCTACTTCATCGCCGATGACGTGGGCACGCAAACCAACCTGCTGGTCAGCCCCAAGATGTTCCACAGGTTCATCGCCCCCAGCCTGCGACGCTTCATCGTCCAGGCCAAAGAGTATGGTCAATTGGCCATGTATCACACCGATGGTGCCGTGCGCCGGCTGATCCCCGATTTCATCGAGATGGGCGTGGATATTCTCAATCCCATTCAGACCTCTGCCGCTCACATGGACCCTGAGAGTCTCAAACGCGATTTCGGCCACGCCCTCTGCTTCCACGGCGCGCTTGATATTATCACGGTCCTCTCCAGCGGGACCCCCAGCCAGGTGCGGGCCGAAGTCGAGCGGTTGTTCAATATCCTGGGACCGGGCGGCGGTTTCATCCTGGCTCCCACCAACAACATTATGCCGGAAACGCCCGTCGAGAACATTTTGGCGCTGTACGAGACGGCCAGGACAATTGGCAGGTATCATTAATCAGCGGATTGAGCGGATTGAGCAGATCAAGCCAATTGAGTTGAATAATCCGCTCAATCCGCTGACTGTAGATTGGTATTCCAGGGGAGACGACCTGTGACTCCTCATCCCGATTCGCTGCGCGACTTTGACCGCGCCCGGCGCAGGGCCTTCATCCAGAGCATCTTGAGCCTCGTCACCCGACAATCGCTCGACCTGCTCCCCTTTGAACGAGTGCGCGAGCAATTGCGGCTGCGCAATCGCAACTTCAAGGGCCTGCAAGAGGTCCCCCTCAACCAGATTGCGGGCAGCGTGGGACGCTATCAAGACTTCACCCGAACTTTCCTGCCCCGCAGCAGCGACCTGCGCGAGCGATGGGCGGCCGTCGAAGATCAGGTGAAAGCGGGGGGCCTGCCCCCGGTGGAGCTTTACCAGGTGGGCGACGTGTATTTCGTGCGTGACGGCAACCACCGCGTGTCGGTGGCCCGGGCCCAGGGCGCGCCCACCATCGAAGCCTACGTGTGGGAATATCCCAGCCCGGTCCCCCTCGGGCCGGACGACGACCTGGACGATCTGCTCGTCAAGCAAGAGTACGTGGAATTCCTGGAAAACACACACCTCGACCAACTGCGCCCCGACCAACAGATCGAATTCACAACCCCAGGGCGTTACCTGGACCTGCTCGAACACATCGAAGTCCACCGCTATTATCTGGGGCAGGAGCACGGGCGAGAAATCCCCTACGAGGAGGCCGTCGCCAGTTGGTACGACAACGTCTACCAGCCCATCGTCAAGGCTATTCGCGACCACAGCATTTTGAAGCAATTTCCGGGTCGCACCGAGGCCGATTTATATATCTGGATTTCGCGCTGGCAGCACGAATTGAGCGAGCGTTACGGCAAGCCGGTCAGCGCTGCCGATGCAGTAGACGATTTCGCCGAGCGGCGAAGAAGCGTATGAGGAGTAAACCCGATGAAAATCACCTTCCTGGGCACCGGCGCCGCCGAAGGCATCCCGGCCATCAGTTGCGATTGTGACCACTGTACCCGCGCGCGAAAAGAGGATGGAAAGCTGGTGCGCGAGCGAAACGCCGTCCTGTTTGAATTGCCCGGCTACAACCTGTTGATAGACGCCCCGCCGGACATTCGGAATTTGATCAATCACTACGATATTACCGATCTGGACGGCATCTTCGCCACCAACGCCCGCTACGACCACATCGGCGGCATCCGTGAATTTGAGTTCTGGGAAGGGGATCTCGACTTCCTGGCCGAGGAGAATCTCTTTGGGGTCATCAAGCGCGAGTATTGGACGGACCGGCTGGAAGGCAAGATGTTCCATCTTCCCTACTATCCCGGCGCTCCGCTCTACTTTGGCGATTTCTCCTTGCTCCCCTTTGCCGTCCGCCGGCGGATTCCCATCTTTGGCATATCCATCCGGGAGCGCGGGGGGAAGCGCGTCGTCTACACGGCCGATACCCCCAACCGGCTGACGAACTATGCCCGGCGCTTGATGATGGAGGCCGATTTGTTGATCGTCAACACACCCACGTTTGAACCGCCGAAAGAAGACCACATCACCGTCACCGAAGCTGTCGAACTCAAAGGGATGGTCAGCGCCAGGGAGATGATTTTAACCTACTTCAGTCACCGCAACCGACCACACGATGTATTAGAATCCTACGCCCGGCAATTGATGGGAGTCACCATTGCTTACGATGGGATGTGCGTGGAAATATGAGCATCAGTATTCGCTTTTTGGGGACCGGTGCCGCTGAAGGCATCCCCACGATGGGCTGCAAGTGCGATCATTGCCAGCAGGCCCGACAGAAAAAGGGCAAGCTGGCGCGCGAACGGACCGCCATCATCTTTTCCTTACCCGGCTACGAACTGCTGGTGGATACCCCGCCCGGCATCCGCCAGATTTTGGCCCAAAATCAGGTGAAGTACCTGGATGGTATCTTCATCACGCACGATCACAACGATCACAGCGGGGGGCTGCAAGAGTTTCGTTATTGGCCAGATAAGGTGGACCTCTTCGTCGAGGCGAGTGTCTACTCCCGGTTGGTGCGAGAGGATTGGGGCGAGTATATGCCCGAAATTGTTTTCCACCTCCCCCTCCGACCCGGTCTGACCATACGCTTCAACAGTTTTTTCTTCGTCCCTTTTGAGGTACTTCACAGCACCCGCACCTTTGGCCTGGCCCTGTATCACAAGGGACACAAGGTCGTCTACATCTCCGATAGCGACGACCGGTTTAGCCATTACACCCGTTGTTTGATGCACGATGCCGACCTGCTCATCGCCAACACCCCTTTTTTCAACACCCCTCGTGGTGAGGCGCACATTGGCGTGGAAGAAGCGATCTCGCTCAAAGAACGGGTACGCGCCAGGCAATTGATTCTGACCCACATCAATCACCACAATAAACCGCACGACGTACTTGAGGAATATGCCGGTCAATTTGAGGGTGTGACCGTGGCCTACGACGGCATGGTAGTGGAGGTATAGGGAGATTCGTTTGGTAGCTATCTTTACGTTAAATTTACTATGTCTTTACGCCAACTTTACTGCAAAATCGTTGTCAGGTGTGGTAAGATACAATCGCCACGGCACACACAAACCCCTAAAGAGGGGATACGTTTGATAAGTACTCTCCTCCCAAGTGAGCCCAAATAAAAAGCCCAAACCCAGCAACCCCCTCCCATCAATGAAGGCCGTGGCTTAAGAAAGACCCAAGGCATTTATCCGACTCCAATTCATCAACCAGGAGCCTTGGGATAGTTAAACCGCCTGTGTTGCCCACACAGGCGGTTTAATTTTTCCTGGTGGTTAAACTGTAAGTGACGGGGGATGTCATTGCGAGCGAAGCGACCCGCACCTGCGTGCCCCGTACGGGGTACTGCGGTGGGGGCAGGTGAGCAATCTCCGGCCTGCAATGCGGGGATTGCTTCGTCCGTTTCACTCCCTCGCAATGACATATCACTTACTTTTCTGCCACTACCAATTTTTCCTCACCTTCTGCCTGACGAGAAGGCCATTGAATCCCTCTGGTAGCTTTCTTATTTGACATAGTTGTGGTATACTTGGCCCAGAAATTCTTAAAAGACGAAGGGTGAAAACTATCATGGAGCATTTCATCAGCATCGCCGATCTGTCGGCAGAGGAGATTTGGCAACTGTTAAACCAGGCCAAGGCGCTCAAGGACGAGTGGCGTGAGGGGGGTAATGAGCCAATCCTCAAAGGCAAAGTGTTGGGTATGGTCTTTCAAAAGCCATCCTTGCGCACTCGCGTTTCGTTCGACGTGGCTATGTTGCATCTGGGTGGACACGCGCTCTACCTCTCTCCCAACGAAATCCGCCTGGGCCAGCGCGAGAGCGTGGCCGACGTCGCCCGGGTTCTCTCCCGCTACGTAGATGGTATTATGGCCCGCGTTTTTGCCCACGATCATATCTTGCAATTGGCCGAACACTCCCGCGTGCCCGTCATCAACGGCTTGAGCGATTACAACCATCCCTGCCAGGCAATCGCCGACGTTTTCACCATTTGGGAAAAACGGGGAGACCCGAAGGGGCTGAAATTGGCCTACGTGGGCGATGGCAACAACGTTGCCGTTTCGCTGCTCTTCGCTGCCACCAAACTTGGCATGCACTTCGCCATCGGCAACCCCCCCGGCTACGACCTGCCGGCCGATGCTCTGGCGCTGGGGCAACGATTTGCGCAGGAATCTGGCAGCCAGATTCTCACCACCCACGACCCGGTGGAAGCCGTAACCAACGCCGACGTCGTATACACCGATACCTGGACCAGCATGGGACAGGAAGAAGAACAGGCCAAGCGTGCCGCCGTTTTTCCGCCCTACCAGGTCAACAGCAGCCTGCTGACCCACGCCCGGCCCGATGCCATCGTTATGCACTGTCTACCCGCCCATCGTGGACAGGAGATCACCGACGAAGTAGCCGATGGACCCCAATCCGTTCTGTTCGACCAGGCGGAAAATCGATTGCATGCTCAAAAGGGTATCTTGGCCGTATTGATGGGCACGCGGTGATCGAACTTCTTTGGAGAGTCTTGGATGGCTGGCAACCGCGACGTTTACAAACAGGCTATGCGTACTGCCTTCGACCATAGCTGGAATCAAGATTGGAAGGCAGCCATCGAGGCCTACAAACAGGCCCTTATGGAATTTCCCCAGGACCTGGCCGCAACCCTGGGCCTGGGAGGCGCATTTCTGGAACTGGGTCAGCTAAAGATCGCGCTCAAGGTCTTTGAGCGCGCCGTGCAGCTTGCGCCAACGGACCCCAAGGCCCTCTCCAGCCTGGCCGACGTGCAAGAGCGGCTGGGTATGCTCGAAGAAGCTGCCGCTACCCACACCCAAACAGGCCATGCCCTTGCCCAAAAAGGCGAACTCGAAGAGGCCGCCGACGCATGGACCCGCGCTTCTCGCCTGGTGCCCGATCAGGTTGAAGCCTATCTCCACCTGGCACAGGCGTTGGAGCAACTCAACCGGCCAGAGCAGGCGGCGGCCGAGTACGCAACCCTGGCGGCCACCGCCCAGCGTCAGGGCGACGAAGACCTGGCTATAGAATACTGCCGGGAAGCGATCCGCCTGAACCCCGACAACAGCAAGGCACAAGCCATCCTGTCTACTATCGAAAAGGCTCGCGAGGCAGAAGCCATCGACTTGAGCTTTTGGGGTGAATCTGCCCCCAAACCGGCTCGACCAGAACCAACGGACGAAGACATCTTCAGCTTCGAGAGCCTGGCAGCAGAGGCCGAGGCCGAGACGGGCGGGCACAGTCCGATGGACCAGGCACGACGCCTCGCGTTGCAAGAGCTGGCCAACATGCTCTTCGAGGCCGGGTCGGAGAGCGGCCCCGACGTGACAATGGTGGCCACCATTGGCCGGGCCATCGATCTGCAAACCCACGGCCTGCTAGACGAGGCCATCGAAAACTATCGCAAGCTCCTCAAGAGCGGCCTGACTCACACGGCTGTCTTTTTTAACCTGGGCGCACTCTACTACGAACGCAGATACTACGACGACGCGGTCGAAGCCTTCCGTCGCTCGATGCGCGACGAAAACTACGCGCTCGGCTCTCACTACGCGCTGGGCCTCACCTATCGCGCCGACGGCAAGAGCGACCGCTCGCTGGAACACTTTATCGAGGTGGTGAAAACCGTCGACTTGCAAACCGTTCACCCCGAACAGGCCGCCGAGTTGACCGCCATCTACCAGCAACTCACCGACAGCTACATCGCCAAAGGCGACACGGAAAAGGCCAACACCTTCACCGAGACCCTGCTCAAGTTCTTCTCCGAGCGGAATTGGGAGCGCAAAGTGCGCGAGGCCCGTCGCCGTATGGATAGCATGTCGGAAGACGGCAGGCTGATGACCCTGGCCGAGTACCTGGAGACGCCCGAGATGGAGATCATCGTCAGCGCCATGGCGCTGACGGCCGAGTATATCCGGCGCAACATGTTGATGACCGCAGCCGAAGAATGTTTCCGCGCCATCCAAAAAGCACCCGGCTATCTGCCCCTGCACATTCGGCTGGCCGATATTTTCTTGAAGCAAGAGCACATCGAAGAAGCAGTTACCAAGTTCCTGACCGTCGCCGACGTCTATCAGATGCGCGGCGATCCCCAGCGGGCCATCAGCATCTACCACAGAATACTCCGCCTGGCCCCGATGGACGTGAAAGTGCGGGCCAAGTTGATTGATTTGCTCGTCACCCGAGGCGAGGCCGATCAGGCCCTTGAGCAATATCTGATCCTGGCCGACGTCTACTACCAGTTGGCCCAGGTAGATTATGCGCTGGAGAAATATCACGAAGCTTTACGTCTGGCTCCCAGTTCGGCTAACGAAACTGCCTGGAAGGTGGACATCCTGCACCGGATGGGCGACATTTATAACCAGCGCGTCGATTGGGCCCAGGCCACCAAAGCCTACGAAGCCATCGTGGCTGTCGCCCCCGACGATGAACGAGCACAATTGGCGTTGGTGGACCTTTATTTCAAGCAAAGCCAAAAAGAGAAGGCGTTGCAATCCCTGGATATGCTCCTGAACCTCTATCAGAGCGCCGGCAAAACACAAAAGGTTTTGGCCGTCCTGCGAGAAGCGGTTCAAACTCGACCGGAGGAGATGGGCCTGCGGGCTAGACTGGCTGCTGCTTACGCCCAGCAAGGCATGACCAAACAAGCCATCGCCGAATACGATGCCCTGGGCGAGATGCAATTAGAGGCGGGACTCCGTGACGAGGCAGCCCGCACCATTCAGACCATTATCAACCTGGGCCCCGATGACGTAGATGGCTATCGTCGCCTCTATTCGCAGATAAAGGGCGGCAGCCAATAAAATCGGCGAATCCGCAAACCGGCAAATCCCCGATTCGCTGATTTGCAAATTTTTGTTGAGCCGGAGGCGCGTCTTTGACAGACGTTCTCTCTACCCTGCTGTTACGTCTCAATTGGACGAGCGTTATTGATATTCTGCTCGTTTCACTCATTTTCTACTGGGTGTTCACCCTCATCCAGGGCACCCAGGCTGTCCAATTACTGCGTGGCATCATCGTCATCGTCGTCGTCACGGTCGTCATCACCAATATCTTTCAACTGACAGCTTTTAGCTGGTTGATTCGCAATTCGCTGCCCGCTTTGCTGGTGGCCATCCCGGTGGTGTTTCAGCCCGAACTGCGCCGCCTTCTGGAAAGGCTGGGGCGGAGCACCGGCGGCTTTCTCAGCCTGAGGTCCCGGGAAACAGCCCTGCGCCAGGTCATCGAAGCTGTGGCCCAGGCTTGCAGCCAACTCTCGCTGGCTCGCCACGGAGCCCTCATCGTACTGGAACGTGAAACCGGTCTGCAAGAGATCATCGAAACCGGCGTGCGTCTCAATGCCGAAGTGTCGCGGGAACTGCTTCTGACCATCTTTTTTCCCAACACCGCCCTCCACGACGGCGCGGTCGTCATCCGTGAGGACCGCATCGTGGCGGCCGGCTGTGTGCTCCCCCTCAGCGCTACCAACGGTGGTGACCGCCATCTGGGCACTCGTCACCGGGCCGCCCTGGGCGTGACGGAGAGCAGCGACGCCGTCACCGTCGTCGTCTCTGAAGAGACGGGCATCATCTCCATCGCTCACAACGGGCGGATGATCCGCCGTCTGGACGAAAGGCGGCTGGTCAAAGTTCTCACAGCCTTCTACCGGGCGCAATTCGAGGAATCTCTGCCGGGGTGGCTGCAACGATTGAGACGATCAGCCAATAGCAAGTAGCCCATTAGCTATGTTACGAAGAATATTGCAAAGCCTGAGCACCCTCGTTCTCTCGGTTGTCCTGGCGACTATGGTCTGGTTCGTGGCCGTGCAGGAGGAGAACCCGCCAATTGAGGACGACTACGGGCCGAGCATTCCGCTGGAAATTGAAAACATTCCGCCCGGCACCATCATTTTTGGAGAGGTGCCAGACCGGGTGACGCTGCGGCTGCGCGCCCCTCAGTCGAGCTGGGAGGCACTGTCGCCTGCCAAATTCCGGGCCTGGATCGACCTGAGCGGCCTGGAACCTGGACTCCACGACGTGCCGGTGCAGGTAGACGTGTCGGATCGCTCCATCGTCATCGTCGAAAAGCGACCCAGCACCATCAACGTCCGGTTGGAGACGTTGAGCGAAGCTCAGTTTCCCATCAAAGTGGATATAGTGGATGCCGCGCCGCTGGGCTACGTCGCCCGCTCGCCAATCCTGGACCCTATCACAGCTACCGTCCGCGGCCCCTCTTCCATCGTCAACCAGATCAACCAGGTGTCGGGCGAAGTTTATCTGCGTGGTGCCAAAGAGACGGTCGAGCGGTCGGTTGACCTGGTGGCACGCAACATCAACGGCGACGTCCTGGGCCGGTTGACCATCATCCCGCCCAAGGTCCACGTCACTGTGCCCATCGAACAGCGCTTTGGCTACCGGGACGTGTCGGTCAGCGTGGTCATCACCGGGGAGGTCGCCTCGGGCTATTGGATCAGCAACATCACCGTGGACCCGTCGACGGTGACGGTGGTGGGCGGGCCATCGGCCCTCAACAGCCTTCCCGGCTTCGTGGAAACCTCCGAAGTGGACGTGAGCAACGCCACCGACGACATCGTCGAGCGGGTGGCTCTGAACCTGCCACCGGGCGTGTCGGTGGTGCAACCTGAAGGCCAGGGAAACGGCAACGCCAGCGGGGTGTTGGTAACGGTGGACGTGGCTGCCATCGAGGGTGGGAAAACCGTCCAACGGCCGGTGACGTTCCAGGGGTTGCGAGAGACCCGGTGGGCCATCGCCAGGCCGCCGCAGGTGGACGTGATCCTTTCAGGTCCTCTCCCTCGCTTGCAGGCGTTGACCATCCGCGACGTGACGGTCATCGCCGACCTCTTTGGCCTGGACCCCGGTCTGCACAAGGTCAAACCGACGGTCGTGGTGCCCGAAGGGTTGCGGGTAGAGAGCATCCTGCCCGATACCATCGAAGTCGAAATCGGCATCGGGCCATCGCCGACCCCCACAATCCCGGTCACCACCACAGCCACCGTCACCGCTACCACCACCCTCACCGTCACCGAAGCCATCACCGGCACCGGGACTCCCACCAGCACGGTAACGCCAGGTCGATGAGTTGGGGAAGCGCCGGGTCGGTGACCCGCCGATTCACCGGTATGGAGTTTGACGATGACCAAGCCAATCGTTGCCCTGGTTGGCCGTCCCAACGTGGGCAAGAGCACCCTGTTCAACCGCATCGTGGGGCGACGGATAGCCATTGTGGAGGAGCTGGCCGGCACCACCCGCGACCGACTTTACGCCGACGCCAATTGGGGCGGGGTGGATTTTGTGGTGGTGGACACGGGGGGGCTGGAGATGGCAGACAGCAGCCCGGCCCGGCCCGGCCCGACCGGCCGGGGGCGACAGGCGGCCGGGGTCAAACGGCCGCCGATCACCGCTCAGACCGTTGGGGTGGAGAGCGGGCTGTTTTTGGATCAGATGCGAGCGCAGGCACAGATCGCCATCGCCGAGGCCGACGTGGTGGTCTTTTTGGTGGACACCGAGACCGGGCTCACCGCCAGCGACCGTGAAGTGGCCGACGTGTTGCGCCGGGCCGAGAAGCCAATCATTCTGGCCGCCAACAAAGCCGACAACGCCCGTCGGCGCGCCGATGCGGTGGAATTTTACACTCTGGGCCTGGGTGAGCCCATCCCCATCAGCGCGCTGCACGGCCACGGCACCGGTGATCTGCTGGACGCCATCGTGGAATCTCTCCCCCCGTCGGAGGTGGAAGAGGAGGAGGACGACCGGGTCAAAATCGCCATCGTGGGGCGGCCCAACGTGGGCAAGTCGTCACTGCTCAACCGGTTGCTGGGACAGGAGCGAGTCATCGTCAGCGAGGTGCCCGGCACCACCCGCGACGCCATCGATATGGAGATCGAGTTCGGCGGGGAGCCGATCGTTCTCATAGACACGGCCGGCATCCGGCGGCGGGGCAAAATCGCCCCCGGCGTGGAAAAGTACAGCGTGTTGCGCGCGCTCAAAGCCATCAACCGCGCCGACGTCTGTCTGCTGCTGATCGACGCGCAAGACAAAGTGACCGCCCAGGATCAACACATCGCTGGCTACATCCTGGACGAGGCCAAAAGCGTGGTGGTCGTCGTCAACAAATGGGATCTCATCGAAAAAGACACGCACACGATGGTCGAGTACACCCAGGAGATTCGCGCTGCCCTGCGCTTTATGGACTACGTGCCCGTCCTCTTCATCTCCGCCAAAACCGGCCAACGGGTGCAACAGGTACTCCAGGTGGCCGTCCAGGTGCAGGCCGAGCGTCTGCGCCACATCTCCACGGCGGACCTCAACCGTTTGTTGCAAGATGCCATCGCCCACCACCCGCCCAAGAGCAAATCTGGCCGACGACTCAAATTCTACTACGTCACCCAGCCCGAAGTGGACCCCCCCACCTTCGTTTTCTTCGTCAACGACCGCAGACTGGTCAACTTTACCTACCGGCGCTACCTGGAGAATCGCATTCGAGAAGCTTACGGTTTTTTGGGCACGCCGCTGCGGCTGGTATTCCGCAGCCGGGGGTAAACGCTTCGGCGGTCACTGCGTCTCCCGGCGTTCCGCCACGAAGTCCACCTGCGTGGACTGGTTTTTTAAGCCAGCGCAGGCGGGCTTTGCGGCCGAAGGCCCTGTAGGGGCGACTTCAGTCGCGTTTACCGAAAGGAGGCTGAACGGTTACTCGCCACGTAGCGCACGGCCAACAGGCTCGAGGCAAAGCTCAGACCGCACATCAGATAAACCCAGCGCAGGTCGATCAGCGACAGCAGGGCATAGGCCAGCAGGGGGCCGGCTGCGCTGCCCACGTCGCCGGCGGTGGCCAAATTGCCAATCGCCCGTCCTTGCCGGTCGCTGGCCGCCAGGTCTCCGACCAGAGCCGCCAAAGCCGTCAGCAGCGTCCCGGTGCTGATGGCGATGAGAGCTACCCCCACCGGGACGATCCAAAAACTCCTCCCAACGACGAGCGCCCCGAAGCCAACCATCCCTATCACGATCCCGCCGAGCACTATTGGCCACCGATCTCCGCGCCGATCCGACAGGTAGCCCGAGAGCGGTCCCGCCACCATCCCGATCAGTGAGCGCATCGCCAGCAGCATCCCACCCAGCGAGGCCACGCCCACAGCGGTGCTCCCGAGCAAAACTTCGTTGCCAAAGTTTTGCTTGAGATACAGACTGATGGTAGACATCACCACCCCATTGCCGGCGAAGAAGGTCATCAGGTAAACGTAGTTGACGGCCACCTGCAGGTCCCCTCTGGGAAAAAGCCGCCGGTCGGTTTGTCTGAAGGTGGTGACGAACGTCTTCCCCCGCCGAAAGATCCGGGCAGGCTCGGCGGCCCAGAGCACACCGGATGATCGGAGGTGGGCGCTGCCGGCCGACGTCGCCGGGCCGCCGGGTGCGATGGGCCTGGTCTCCGGCAGGGTGAAAAAGGCGACGACGAATCCGGCCCCGGTGATGGCCGCGCAAACCAACAGCGCCGGACGAAATCCCAGCGCGTCGGTCAGCACGCCGCCCAGCACCGGGCTGAAGGAGAGTCCCAGCAGATACGACAACTGATACAACCCGGTCACCCGGCCCCGGTCGTGATCACCGGTCACGTCGAGCACCATGGTGAGTCCCCCGACGTTGATCAGAGACCAGGCGATGCCCCACAGCAGGCGGCCGGCCAGCCAGCCGAAGGAGCTGCCGGCGACGGCGTAGCTGGCCGTGGAGAGAGCGCCCAGCAGAAGCCCCAGGAGAAAGAGACGACGTCGTCCCAGCCGGTCGTAGAGCAGCCCCGCGACCGGGTTGCCAGGGATGCGGACGACCCGATTGATGCCCAGCAACACCCCCACCATGCTCAGACTGATGCCAACGGTGCTGGCCTGGGTGGGCAGCACCGCGTATAGAGTCTGGTCGCCGGGGAGGGAAAGGCTGATGCCCATACCGAGGGGGATGAGCAATTGCGCCTGTCGTCGGGTGAGAATCACAGTCTGCAACCTGTTACTGATTTGGGTGTGTTTCAAATGACAGGAGTTACGCACTTGAGACCTCACAGGTTTTTGAACAGTGCCTGGTAGATGAACTCATACCCAAACGGACACATTTTCACGCTTTGGAGAGCCTGTGGAAACCTGTGAGGTCTTATTGGGTTTTCGATCTCACCAACTGCGTAAGT
>JAJRXB010000214.1 GCA_024276515.1 Chloroflexota bacterium | reverse complement strand
GCTCCGGCAGGGACGAGCCGGGGCGGATAGGCGACTCGATGGCCGCCTCGATTTGGGGCGCGGAGGCAGGGGGAGCCGGCTCGGTGGGCGCTGGGGTGTCCGGCAACGGCGGATCGTCGGTTGGCCGGGGTGTTGGCGCTGTCTCGACGATTGGGGCCTCGGTTGCAGCGGCGTCCATCGAGACCGGGGTTGGAGAGGGTCGAGGCGTGGGAGTGAGGTAGGGTGTCGTGTTGGCCAGCCCCCCCCGGCCGGCGGGTTGGGAGACCGGGCGCGCCGATTGGCGTCCCTCCAGCAAAGCAAAGGCCAACTCACCGGGGCCGGTCCCCTCGCGGGCGGCCGTCCAGGCCACCACACCCACGGCAATGACCAGGCTGAGGCAGGCGACGATAACGAACGGGATGATGGCAGCGAGGATCCCGGTTTTCTTCTGAGGCATAAGTTGCTTCTCTCCCTAACGTTTTTTGGGTAGTCTCCCCGTTAAGCGTTGATGATGTTTGGGAGCGCGAGGGCTTGCCCTCTCCCAATTTTGGGAGAGGGAGGGGGTGGCGGATAGGTAACGGATGAGCGGACGTCTCTCCTCGCGCAAGGGCGTGATCCGCTGGTCGCCTCTGGGGTGGGGCATTATGCCATTGTCCGGTTGAAATGTCAACGGCAAAGATCCCCTGCCAATATATCTTCGACCGCTAATCAGCGGCGTGCTCCAGCCGAAAGCCGTGTCCTCGTACCGTCACCACGTATTGGTGGTCGGGGTCGGCTTCGGCGATGCGCTCGCGCAAACGGCGGGCCAGCGCGTCGATTGCCTGCTCGGAGACGCCCTCTGCCTCGTCCTCGGCCCACACCGCCGAGACCACTTCCTCACGACTCACCACACGGTCTCGGTGTTCGTAGAGCAACTCCAGCAGGCGATATTGAGCCAGAGAGAGAGGTGGGTCCAGTTCCTTGCCGGCCACCCACACCCGCTTGGCCGCTGTGTCCATCCGAAGCACCGGCTCCGCCTCCACGTCGAACAGAAGGGGGGCCGTGGCGCCAGCGTCCACAAAGGCCAGTTTGGCGGCAAAGGCAATGCCAATCTCGTCGCCGTCTTTGAGCACCGTGGGCGTTGTCAGAGGTTGCCCGTTGAGAAAAGTGCCATTCTTGCTGCCCAAATCCTCTAAAACGTACCCATCCTCTGTTTGCGTAATCCGGGCGTGATGCCGAGATGCCTGCCGATCCTCGATGACGATGTGGCAGTCCTCACCGCGCCCGATGACGACGACAGCCCCCTGCAAACTCCACTGTCGGCGGGGACTGGCTCCCTCGCGCACCATCAGCATAGCCACGTCCTGCCCGTAGGTCCTCTCTGAGGAATTGTTCATCGCACAACACCTCCATACCTGTCCTGCACGCCCGCAGACATCCGATTACAATTGATTTGGGTGTGTTTCATCTCAGTTGGAGTGCGGAATTTATTCCGTTTTTTGGGCTGTTGGCAGAATGAATTCTGCACTCCAGCCTGTCACCTCAACTCATTTGAAACACACCCAATTGATTTTAGTACCATCTTTCTCTTGACAGAAATCCCCGCTTAGGTTAAGCTATGGGCAGGAGGACGCCAGAGCTTGCTACCCGTGATCACCTTGAGCTCTGACGAGAAGAAGAGGCCCGTGCTCGAACCACTCAGCCCCGGCACCATATTATGGTCTCGTTACCGGATCATACAATTGGTAGGCCAGGGGGGGATGGGCGCCATCTACCAGGCCGAAGATATTCGCCTGGAAGGACGATTGTGCGCTCTCAAAGAAGTGATCTCCGAACCTGACGCCACTGCCGAGCGCCAGGAGCAGATTCAGGCTCAGTTTCACCGCGAAGCCAGCATCCTGGCTCGACTGGACCATCCCAACCTGCCCAAAGTCTCTGATTATTTCCTGTACAACGGGCGCGATTACCTGGTGATGGATTTCGTGCCTGGCCGTGACCTGCGCGATCTACTCGAAGAGGCGCACAGCCAGGGACACTTTCTGCCCGAAGAGCAAGTGTTGACCTGGGCCGAGCAATTGTGTGATGCCCTCGAGTATCTGCACAGCCAGGACCCCCCTGTCCTTCATCGGGACATCAAACCGGCCAATATCAAACTCACCCCATCCGGCACCATCAAGCTGGTGGATTTTGGCCTGGTCAAGTTGATGGCCCCCGACGACAATCGCACCGTCACCGTGTTGCAGGGACGAGGGACGGTGCAATATACCCCCCTGGAACAATACGGCGGCGACACCGGTCACACCGACGTGCGCTCCGACATCTATTCGCTGGGAGCGACTTTGTACCATTTGTTGACCGCCCAGCCACCGCTGGAAGCCAAGCAGCGATTTCTCAAGCCAGGCACCTTGCCCACCATCCGGGAACTCAACCCCCAGGTATCGGCCCACGTAGAGCAGGCCATTGCCCACGCCATGGCCATGCACCCCGACGACCGCCCGTCGAGCGTCGCCGAGTTCCGGGCCGAATTGTTTGGCAAGAAAGCGGCTCCGGCGTGGGGTGCTCGGGGGATAATGGATCGCATAGCAGGAGAGCGCGCTTCTGCCTATCCGCCCACGACCGGCGACACAACCTGGCGCGACGCGCTCTGGCACAACCGTCTGTTGCTGCTGCTTTTGGGCCTGTTGCTGGCCCTGGCCGTGGCCGTGACCGCGTTGCCTGCCGAGCGTCCGGTGGCCCCGACCCATTCACCAGCCAGCACAATCAGCGTGGAGATTGGGGTGGAATAGTCAGGTAACGGGTAGCTATCAAAAAACCGGGTTTCTCCCATATTGAGACTTCGGAAGTTTCTGGTGGCCCCTTTGCCAGCATAGTTACCTCCATTTAGGGCAATCGCATCTAAATTCGAGTTTGGCCCCAAACCGTCATTCTGCCCGCACCTGCGATGGGGCAGGTGAGCGACGAGGGGGGAATCGCCCCGGAATAGGGATTCCGGGGC
>JAJRXB010000213.1 GCA_024276515.1 Chloroflexota bacterium | reverse complement strand
TGCACTTCGTCGGCGTTGGCTTTTTGTACCCGCAGGGATACTTTCGGCAGCGAATCAACGCCGATGGGACGCAAGAGGCCATCTATGAAAAGCTCAACTTCGCCGAGGTGCCGGCCCTGCCCGCCTTCGACCGGGACGGGCGCGAAATCGTGGTGGAGGTGCAACTGCCGGGTCGCAAGGTATACGCCAAAGTGTGGAAGATCCAGGTAGGGCGGGTCCCCCTTTACCTGATGGACACCGACATCCACCCCAATGCTCCGCCCGACCGGCATCTGTCGGCGCGCCTCTACGGCGGCGACCGGGAGATGCGTCTCTCGCAAGAGATGGTGTTGGGCATCGGCGGTGTGCGGGCGTTGCGGGCGCTGGGCATTGAGCCGTCGGTCTGGCACATCAACGAGGGGCACCCTGCGTTTCTGCTGCTGGAACGCGCGCGAGAATTGGTGCAGTTGGGCATGAGCTTTGACCAGGCGGCCGAGATAGTGCGCGCGACTTCGGTCTTTACCACCCACACGCCGGTGCCGGCCGGCCACGACGTTTTCACCTTCGATTTGATGGATCGCTTCTTCGCTGGCTACTGGGAGGAGTTGGGACTCAACCGGGACGAGTTTTTGAGCATCGCCCGCCACGACCAGACCTGGGGGCCGACTTTCAGCATGACCGTCCTGGGCCTGAAGCTGGCCGGCCGACACAATGGCGTCAGTCAACTGCACGGCGAAGTCTCCCGCAAGATGTGGCACTTTTTGTGGCCCGACCAGCCGGTGGAGCAGGTGCCCATCCTGGCCATCACCAACGGCATCCACACCGAAAGCTGGCTGGCTCCCGAACTCAAGGCCCTTTTCGACGAATATCTGCCCGACGACTGGATACAGGCTATCGACGACCCGGCCACCTGGGAGGGGGTGTTGTCCATCCCAGACCGGGTGCTGTGGGACGTGCGGCAACTGCTCCGCCGCCGGTTGGTGGAATTTGTCCGCCGCCGGACTCGCGACCACCTCTGGCGTCTGGGCGCCGAGCCGTGGCAACTCGACGCTACTGCTTCTCTGTTCGATCCCGAGATACTCACCATCGGCTTCGCCCGCCGCTTTGCCACCTATAAACGGGCAACTCTGCTCTTCACCGACGTGGAACGCCTCAAGCACATCCTCAACCAGCCCGGCCGTCCGGTGCAAATCGTCTTCGCCGGCAAGGCCCATCCCGCCGACGAGCCGGGGAAAGATTTCATTCGGCAGGTTTACAACCGGGCCAAAGAGCCAGGCCTGGCCGGCCGTATCGTCTTTTTAGAAAACTACGACATCAATATGGCCCGTTATCTGGTGCAGGGCACGGACGTTTGGCTCAACACCCCCCGCCGTCCCCACGAGGCCAGCGGCACCAGCGGTCAAAAGGCCGCCCTCAACGGCATCCCCAACCTCAGCATCAGCGATGGGTGGTGGGCAGAAGGTTACAATGGCGCAAATGGCTGGGTCATCGGCGAGACGAAAGAGTACGCCGACCAGGGGGCTCAAGATTGGGAAGATAGCCAATCCCTGTATCAACTTTTGGAGGAAGAGGTCGTTCCCCTCTTTTACGAGCGCGACGAGAGCGGGTTGCCAACCGGCTGGATTAAACTCGTCAAAGAGTCCATCCGCAGCGTCGCGCCGATTTTCAGCACCACGCGTATGGTCAAAGATTACACCCACCGTATGTATCTGCCGGCGATGGGGGCCGGCGAAGAGACGGGCTGATTTGACGAAATCTGGGAACTCAACTAGAATGACCTGCGGTTAACTTGCAGTGATGGCATGCGTCGCAGCGCGCCGCCATAGAACAGCGATCATTCGATAAGGAGCAATCTAGCGTTATGGAGCAAATTGAACTGAAAGCCGAACCCCGTGAAGCGCTCGGCAAGCACGTGAAGCAAATACGCGCCCGCGGCTACGTGCCGGCGATTCTCTACGGGAGCCAGATTGAAGCCACGCCGATTCAGATCGAAAACAAGGCGTTGCGCAAAGTGTTGACCCAGGCGGGTGGGAACACGCTCATCGCGTTGCAGATTGGAGACAAAAAGTCGGTGCTGACACTGGCCCGTGAAATTCAGCGCGACACCATTCGCCACAATGTCCTCCACGTTGATTTTTTGCAGGTGGTGATGACCGAAAAGATCACAGCCGAAATTCCGGTGGTGCTCACGGGCGAGGCGCCGGCCGTCAAGGAGCGGGGAGGGATTCTTGTCCACGGGTTGGAGACCGTCGAGGTGCAGTGTTTGCCTGGCGATCTTCCATCTTCTATCGAAGTTGACCTGGCCTCGCTGACCGACTTCAACGATATGTTGACCGTGTCCGATTTGCGAGTGCCATCGTCGGTCACGATCTTGTCTGAGCCCGAATCGGTGATTGCCCGCATCGAAGCGCCGCGCAAGGTGGAAGAAGAAGAGGTCGAGGCTGTCGTGGAGGAGCTGGCTGCTCCGGCCGAACCCGAGTTGGTTGGCAAAGAGGGAGGACCTGCCGCCGCCAAAGGGACAGAAGAAGCGGAGTAACTTCTGCTTGCACAAAAAAGGTCAGACCTCCCGTAAGTTGTGGACCCGCGGGAGGTCTGACTTTTTGCTTTGTATGAGCTTTTCGTTTTGCTTACTTTGAGTACTCGGTTACATCGGTTACAATCGAGGCTAGTTCTGTCGTCAGGCGTTGCAGCGGATCTTTCGCCTGCCGTAAGGCTGACTCAGCCCGTTCAACGGCGGCCTCAAGCTCATTCTCCGATACCGCCGATTGTCGAGCCAGAGATAGCTCCGCCAAGGCCACAGTTACCAGCTCGGCAACCTGATGGGCCAAAGTGGCTGGTGCTATCTTTTCCGCCATTCGGATCACCATGCCTTTCTCCCCATCCCATTTTATTGTGTTACTGTAGCCGTGGCAGTCGTTGTAACCGTACATGGCCGTTGCCATTGTGACCGTTGTAGCCATTGTGGCCGTTATGGCCATTACCGTTGCCGTTTTTAGCCAATTGCATCGCAAAATCGGCCAACGACGTGGCTCGGATGGAGAGAATCAGCTCTTGCTCCTCCGTCCCCAGGCGGAACGACTCGCCGCCGTAGCCAGCCGCCAATGCCAGAGCCGGGTCGGTCAGCAGCAGGTTGCAGAACTTTTGATTCACCACGGCTGCGGTTATCAACCGGCTCAACTCTGCCTTGTTGTTCGGCAAAGTGGTCGCATAGTCTCCGCGGGGGGAAGAGCCCCTGATACCTGTGCGGTGTGATGCGGTCATCCTCATCTTAAGCTCCATATCGCCTTTCGTCTCGTCGCTTGCTTCTCCTGCCCACCCAGTGCCCACAGTAGCCAGAACGCGCCCCCTGCGATAAATACGTCGCCCGTGCTCAGGGCTTTCCGAATTGGGAACCAGGCTGGCAGCAAAATGTGATCCGATAGCCACCACAATCGCGTGGCAGCGGTGGGCAGCACAACATTCCAGCCCACACGCATCCCCACCTGCCAGGTGTCAGGCGAGGTATTTGGAAAAATCTCGGTCAGTATTTCTGGGCTGACGGGCATCAGCCCACCGTTGAGGCTGATGACCAGCAGGTTCAGCGCCAGGCCGATGCCCAACGCCCAGAAACCAGGCTGGTTTCGATTGAACCAAGCAAAGACTAGCAGGAGCGCTTGCGAACTGACCAGGGCCGCTGCTGCCAGGTTGTCCCCAACGACCCCTCGGGTTGCGGGCAGATAAAAGGCGAGCAACTGGGGTAGGAAGGCGACCGGCACCAGCCAGGCCAGGCGTAGCTCAGGGGACCGCAGGCGGCGCCCTTTGTACCTGGCGCGGGCCAGGCCAGCCAGCAGCCCGGCGACGATGGCCAGGAGCAGGATCATCTACTCAGTAACCACCGTCCGCTGCCGGCGCGCCGGCTCCCAGCACGAAGAGGGTCAGGGTCAGCACTGCCAGCCCCAACCGAATGTGACGTCGGTCCAACCGTCCCAAAACCAGGTTCAAATCGCGGATTGTGCGCTTCATGATGCCTCTCCCTCTTTAATTCACTCTCTGTTGGGTAATTTTGACTACTCTCAGTATAGCAGGGGATAGGGGACAGAGATGGGGACAGAGGTGGGGACAGAAGATTAGAGAATTGAAGGTTTGGAGTTGGGAGTCGGAGAAATAAAGATAAACCGGCCTGTCGTGTCGCGTGGCCGGCTTTTCCCCCAAAGGAAAGATGTGCCCTGTCCGTCAACTTATCGCTGTTGCAGGATGGGGTTTTGGCTTGCTGAGGCTGGCCGGGGTGATTCCCGGTGTTAAGGTCTTGTAAGCGTTCAGGTCCCGCAGGGATGCCGGCCTATACCAGGAGATGATCAACGGATAAAGTAGCGGATAAGCGGATCACTCGCTTGCGCGAGGAGAGACATTCGCTCATTCGCTACTTATCCGCTGATGATTGTCTGCCACCAACCCTTACTCGTCGGGGACACTGCCTGAACGCTTACGAGGTCTTTAGCGTATCAACAATTCATACAGTGTTTCAGTCTGTGACGACGGGGGGACGTTGATCTCTTGCTGCAAAGCCTGCTGGCAGCGCTCAAACTGGCGGACGACCGCCGCCCGGTTGCCCATGGCGGCGTGAGCGCGCATAGCCAGGCGATGGGCCTCTTCCAGGCATGGGTCTTCAGCCAGTGCCCGCTGGCAATAATCTAGTGCCAGGTCGTATTCGTTCGCTTCCAGGTGGAGCTCGGCCAGCTTCAGAATTGTCTCTGTGTAGGCTCGCTCCAGCCGTTCTCGCTCCGCCCAGGCCCACGTTCCCCCTACCTCGGGCAAATAGGGACCTTTGTAGAGGCGGATCGCTGCCTCGTAGGCGGCCGCCCGGGCAGCCGTGTCGGTTGCTGTTTCCGCCTGGGCCAGTTTGCCCAGGAAGGCCTCCACGTCATATTCATAATCCAGCCCCCGGTTGAACCGGTAGCGGTCTTCGTCGAATAGCACTACCTCCTGCCCCAGCGCGCGGCGCAGGCGGTAGATGGTCTTCTTGAAATTCAGCTTCAGTTGGCCGGCCGAGCCTCGTGGCCAGAGGAGGTCTCCCACTTCTTCTTTGGTCAACCCGTCGGGGTGGGCTAACAGGCAGAAGAAGAGATCGCGGGCCACCTGGGCCTGCCAGTCGGTGCTCGTGACCGGCTTCCCGTCCACCGTGACCTGAGCTCTCCCCAGGGCCTGGATGGTAAGCCTGGGGGGCGCGAAGGGGATGGTGGAGGCCTGTTGGCGCAGGCGGCGGCGAAGAGCCGGGATGTCGCGCTCAAATTGGAGGATGTGGCGGAGTAATCGCGATGCCTGATCACCGATCTCCGGGTTACTTTGCGCTGCCCCCAGCAGCCCTTTGGCCTTCCGGCCAGCGACCACCAGCGGGTGCCAGCTCCCCAGATCGGATGCCAGGCGGAAGGCGTGCCCCAGGTGGGTTAAGGCTGCCTTTTCGTCGCCTTCCGTGTGGTAGGCGATGGCCAGGACGAGGTGGGCCTGGGTTCCCTCCACCCGCTGCCCCCCATCGTCGAAGCGGTAGGCTGCCCCTTCCAGGTGGGCAATCGCCTCCAGCGGGTTCCCCTCGGCCAGGGCCAGTCGCCCCATTTCCAGTTGATACAGACCATGTTCAAAATTAGAGTCGCTCTCCTGGGCGCGTCGCCTGGCCAACTCAAGCAGGTTGTGTGCCTGGGCCGATTCTCCCTGGGACCGGGCCAGGGCGGCCTGAGCCAGGTCCAGGTAAAGGAGCAGGAATCGCTCGTCAACGCGCTGGGCTATTTCTTGGGCCTGGTGATAAGCCTCTAGCGCGGCCTTCGGGGCGTCCAGGTCGGTGTACAGGTCGCCGATGCCGGACAGCGTGAATGCCTCTATACGGGCATATCCGCTTTGTCTGGCGCAGGTCAGTGCTTTCTCCAGTAATGAACTTGCCTGCTCGTAGTCTCCCCTCAGGTGATGCAGAACTCCCAGGTTGTTGAGGAGATTGGCCTGTTGGGCGACGTTTTCTGTCTTCTGCCAGTAGCCGAGAGCGTGGTTGTAGTGTGTCAAAGCCTCCTCATAGCGGCCGGCGCCCAGGTAGACAGTACCCAACTCCATATGCAGCATCGCCACACGTTGCTCATCGTCCAGCGCATTATAGACTGCCAGTGATTGCATCAACCACTCAATGGCCTCGTTCAGTTGCCCCAGCCTGGACAGGCTCAGCCCTCTGGCCCTCATGGCCTCGGCCTGAACGTCGCGCAGGCTCTCGTCCCCCTCGGCCAGGGCCAGCGCCTCGTCGGCGTCGGCCAGGGACGCCTGGTAGTCCCCCAGGAGGCGATGGGCGGCTGCGCGCTGTTCCAGGGTCCGGGCCAGGCGGGGTCGTTCGCCCGACGCGCGGAAGGCTACCTCGGCCTGGTTCAACAGTGCCAGCCCACGCTCCATCTCACCCAGCATCACTGTCAAAATACCACGCAGGGAGATGAGACTCGGGCGTGCATCCAGCGTCTCGGCGGGCAAGGCGTCGAGCCATTCGGCCAGGGTTGTCCACCGGCCGCTCTTCATCAGCGATGAACCCGCCTGCTCAATCAAGTCGGCGGCGGCCGCTACGTCGCCCAACCGCTGATACAGGTTGTGGGCCTTCTCCCACTCTCTGCGCTCGGCGTATACGGCCGCCAGTCTGCGCAGGATGCGGGCTTCTTCGTCTGGGTGATCTTGGGCCAGCCGGGTTTGCAGAAAGTCTCGGAACAGGTGATGGTAGCGCAGCCACGTCCCCTCGTCGCCGACGGGCAGCACGAAGAGATTGTTCCGCGAAACAACGTCTATCAGGTCTTGCCAGGTCGCGCCATTTGGGTATTCGGCCGGTCCCAGGACCGCTTCACACAATTCGGCGTCGAACTCTTCCAGGAGCGAGGTGCGCAACAAAAAGTCCCGGACCGGGGCCGGCTGTTGCTCGAGCACTTGCTGGGCCAGATACTCGTAAAGCCCCACGCCCGAGACGCGGGCCACCCGCACCCGGTCGGCCATCCCATGCCACATCGTCTGGGCCGAGAGCAGCAGCCCGGTGATCCAGCCTTCTGTCTCCCGGGCCAGTTCCTCGGCCACGGCTTCGGGCATCGACAGGTGATGGTTTTGCAGTACCAGCGCCTGGATTTCGTCGGCCTGAAAGGCCAGCTCGTCGAAGCTCAGACCGCTTACCTGGGCGCGGGCGACCATCAGCGGCAGGTCGGGGAGGGTCAGCAGGGTGCGGGAGGCGACGATCAGGTGGCAGTTCTCGTCCACTTCCTGCACGAAACGGTTGATGAAGTAATCAATTTCCTCGTTGTCGTCGACGAAATGGTAATCGTCCAAAACCAGCACGAAGTGTTCTCGGATGTGCTCGTAGGCCTCGTTGACGATGGTCGTCACCACCTGGTCCAGAACTTCGGCGAACTCGGTCGAGCTGTCGAGGCTGGCCTGGGCTGTGCTCCGAAGAACGGCTGCCGAGCGTCCCCCAAAGCGCGGAAAGCGATGCGCGATGGCGGCGATAAAGTGGGCGATGAATCGCTGGGGGTCCTGGTCGAGGGGGTCCAGGGCGTACCAGCAGACGGGTAGATCAATCTGGTGAGCCAGGTCAACTAACAGGGAGGTTTTTCCATAGCCAGCGGGGGCGGCGACGATGATCAGTTTGTAGTCCAGAAGGTCGTAGAGTAAATCGATGAGCCGCTGTCGCGAAAGCAAGTCAGGGCGGCGGCGGGGCAGGAGAATTTTGGTCCGAGTGACTTGGTCGAAGAGATTCATAGTCGTCTAATCGTTTCCCGACGATAGCAACAGACCATCGCCCGGTGGTCGGTTATCTGAGACGGGGTGTGATAGAGGTGGGGGGCTATTGGGCATTGTAAGCAACGATGAGGTGCAACCACACCTCGTTCCCTTCCTAGTCCACCGGGCCAGCGGCTGGACAGGACTTCCCTTCATTATGGGATAGCCTGATTTTACTCCAAATGGGCCGCAGGTCAAGCGCTGAATATCAATTGTTGCTCTTTCACTTTGACCCGCACCGTCGAGCCGGAGGGGGGATTTTGGGTGAGTAGCCAGTCGGCCAGGGGCTCACGGATGTGCTTTTGGAGGATGCGGCGCAGCGGGCGCGCGCCCCATTCGGGGTGCTGGTTTTGCCGCAGGAGCCAGGCTCGCGCGGCCTCGCTCACTTCCAGCTTAAGGCCGCGCCCGGCGGCCAGCTTCTCTTCTCGTCTCAACATCAAATCCAATATCTGGCGCAGGTCGTCGTCGCTGAGGGGGTTGAAGAAGATGATGTCGTCCAGGCGGTTGAGAAACTCGGGGCGAAAGTGTTGCACCAGGGCGGCGCGGGCCAGTTCACGGGCCTGTTCGCCCAGGCTCAGGTCGATCAGGTATTGCGAGCCGACGTTGCTGGTGAGGATGATCACCGTCTCGCTAAAGCTGACGGTACGCCCTTTGCCGTCGGTCAGGCGGCCTTCTTCCATGATCTGCAACAGCACGTCGAGGACGCGCGGGTGGGCTTTTTCCACTTCGTCGAACAGCACCACCGAGTAGGGCGTAGCCGCCACTTTGTCGGTCAGTTGGCCGCCGGCCTCGTAGCCCACGTAGCCCGGCGGCGCGCCGATCAGGCGATTGACGGCGTTCTCCTCCTGGTACTCGGTCATGTCCAGCACGATCATCGAGTCTTCGGTGCCGAACATGAACTCGGCCAGGGCTTTCGCCAGCTCCGTCTTGCCGACGCCGGTGGGTCCCAGGAAGAAGAAGGAGCCGATGGGACGTTTGGGGTCCTTCAGGCCAACGCGGGCGGTCTTCACCGCCCGGCTCACGGCCAGCACTGCCTCGTCCTGGCCGATGATGCGCCGGTGCAGGTGTTCGACCATGTGAGCGTATCGGGCCCGCTCGTCGGCGCCCAGCCGGTTGACCGGGATGTCGGTGATCTGGCTGACGGTGACCATCACGTCTTCGGCGTCGAGGGTTTGATCGGCGGGGACGTCGGGCTTGATGGTGAGGTCGGATTGCGCGCTCATTTTGACGATGGCGCAGGCGCGGTGCAGCAGGTGGACGGCGCTGGCCGGCAGCGGGGCGGTGGTCAGGTAGCGACCGGCCAGCCGGGCGACCTCTTTCAGGCTTTCGGCGGCGATGGTCAGGCCGTAGTCGGCCTCGAACCTGGGTTTGAGTACGTCGAGGATGGCGGCTGTCTCGTCCACCGACGTCGCCTCAACGCGCAGGGCGTGGGCGTGGCCGCTGATGGCCGCGCTTCGCTCCAATCGTTCGGCGTATTCGGCCTCGGTGGCCGTGCCGACGATGACCACCGTGTCGTCCCTGCCCGGTGGGGCCAAAAAGGCCTTTTGCAGTCCCTTGCCCGCTGCCTCTGGGAAGTCAGCGCGAAAGCCGCCGAAGAAACGGGCCAGGTGCGGCACAAAGAGCACGCCCCCTTTCGCCCGACGTAAACCGGCCTGCACGGCCAGTGTGGCGTTGTCGAGCAGCGCTCCTTCGTTGATCTCGACCACGCTTTTCAGGTCGGGCGGGCCCTTGCCCTCGGCGATGAGCAGCGCCAAACTGTAGACCAGCGTCCGCTTGCCCACGCCGTTCGGCCCCACCAAGACGACGTGACGGTCGGTGGCCAGGGTCAGCAGGCCGATCAAATCGGACAACAGTTCCTCGCGGAAGTAGACGGGGGTGATCTCGCCCTGTCGGGCCAGCGCCACGTAATCGGTGGTGGTGGCGCTGCGGGCGACGGCCTGCCTGGCCAGGGCTTCTTGCACAGTGCGCTGGGTGATGCCGTAACGTTCCAGCAGGCGGGCGGTGGACACCTGGCGGTGGGTCATCCCGGCCAGCGCGTGCCCGGTGCCGGCGTAGACCTCGTCGCGGGCGTGGGCCAGGGTCAGAGCATCGTCGAGGACGATGAGCAGTTCGTCGGAGAGGGGGACGCGGCGGTTGTCGTCGGCCACCCAGTCGAAGTCCACGTCCGGGGCGACTCGCTCGCGGGCCAGGCGGTCGGCCTCGTCGGCGAATCGGTCCCACCGATAGCCACGGGTCTTGAGGAGTTCGGCCAGCAGCTTGTGAGCGGTCAGGTCTTCCAGTTCGGTGAAGATCAGCAAGAGCGTTTCTGGGGTGAGGACTTGCTTTTCGAGATCTTTCATCCGTGCGCTGGCGGCGTTGAGCGCGCGGGTCAGTTCCCTGGAGGGGATGTTGGGGTTGAGGGTTCCCACAGATGTGCTCCTTGACTTTCTTTGGAGCGCCGGAATCCCTATTCCGGTGCTTCCTCCTGAGCAGATACACCTTCTTCCACCACTTTTTTCACGTAATTGAGCAATTTGTCCACGTCTATCGGTTTGATCAGATACAGGTCGGCACCGTGGGCACGACCGGCGGCCACGTCGGTTGCCTGGCCTTTGGCGGTGAGTATGATGACGTAGGGGGCGCGGGGACCCATCAGTTGCTTGACGGCGCGACACACTTCAAAGCCGGATAGTCCGGGCATCATCACGTCGAGGATGGCGACTTTTGGCCGCTCGCGCAAGATGATGTCCAACCCGCGCTTGCCGTCGCCGGCCGAGATCACCTCGAAGCCGGCGTGTTCTATGGCAAACTCTAGCAACCTTCTGATTTCGCTGTCGTCTTCCACCACTGCGACTTTGGTCATCTGGCGTCCTTTTATCTCGTCCGCAACGTGTTTTTGAGTATAGCACTATCCCATCAGGGGGGCAACCGCTGCCTGCCCTACGTCGGCCATACGCCGGGCGTTTGCCGACTCAGCCTGTTCTTCGCACCCACTGCCGCTCGGTGGTGGTTAAACTGCAAGTGACGGGAGGATGTCATTGCGAGCGAAGCGACGCAATCTCCGGCCTGCAATGTGGGGATTGCTTCGTCCGTTTCACTCCCTCGCAATGACATATCGCTTACTTTTCTACCACCAACTGCCGCTCTATCGCCCTTTTGGGATTGGAGTCGAGGCTTTAGCCGGATAGAAATTCCGAGGTGCGAAGTGTAGACTCAGGTGATAAAGTGTATCTCCCAGGTGTCGCCACCGGGGGAGATGGCGGAGCGGGCGAAGAGGGGGGCCGCGCCGGGGGGAAGGGCCAACACTCGCGTCAGGAGTGGGGGCAGGTCGGGCATCAGGTTCAACTCACCGACGCGCGCCAGCGGCACCCAATGCAGCGCCCCCTCGTCGGAAGCGGTCACGTCGCGGCGGTCGGTGTGTCCCACGAAGACGAAGACGATCACGCCGGGCCGGTTGACTCCCTCGTCCACGTGCAGCAGGCAACGCAGCGACAGGTCGGGCACGTCCAGGCCGGTTTCCTCGCGCACCTCCCGCCGCGCCGACGAGAGCACGTCCTCGCCTCGCTCCACGTGGCCGCCCACGCCGTTGACCATACCGGGGAAGAGGCTGGCGTCGGGCGGGCGTTGGATGAGCAATACGTCGTCGCCGTTGAGCAAAAAGGTCAGTGTGCGGGGGTAAACGATGTAACGGTCAGGCATATGTAGTGTTGCGTGTTGCGTGTTGCGTGTTGCGTACTGCGTGTGATACAATAAGCTTAACGACAACACCTCTATTGTATCACACGCAACACACAGTACGCAATTACGCAGTACGCATCACGTAACACGTAACACGCAACACGCAACACGCAACACGCACGGGGTGCGCCCGGATTTGGGGCAAGATTTGAACCGCACATTCACCGGGAGGAGGCACTGCTATGGATCCCATCTGGCGCTGGGGCGCTGACCTCATCGTCGCCGTTCAGACGATTCACAACCCGGCTCTCGACGCCTTTTTCAACCTGGTCACCTCACTGGGCAGCGAGACGTTTTACATCCTGTTGTTGCCCTTGCTCTACTGGTGTGTGGACAAGTACCTGGCCCAGCGATTGGCCTATCTCTTTCTCTTCTCGGCCTATGTGAACGCAGCGCTCAAAGATCTCTTCCGCCACCCCCGGCCCTTTCAATACGACCCCCGCGTGCTGAAGCTGGACCCGACGCCTGCCGAGGATCTGGGATACGGCCTGCCCAGCGGTCACAGCCAGGGGGCGGTGACGGTGTGGGGCTACCTGGCATCCGCGATTCGGAAACGATGGCTGTGGGCGCTGGCGACGGTTTTGGTGATCTTGATCTCCTTCTCGCGGATTTACCTGGGGGTGCACTTCCCTACCGACGTGCTGGCCGGGCTGCTGGTGGGGGGCCTCTGGCTGGGGCTGTTTCTGTGGCTGGAGCCTCGGCTGGTGCGCTGGCTGGCGCGGAGGTCGGTGGGGGTGCAGGTGGGACTGGCGGTGGCGGTCCCGGTCGCGCTCCTCCTGCTCTATTCGTCCGGCGACGCCATCCCTGCGATGGGGACGCTCGTCGGGCTGGGGGTGGGCATCGTGGTCGAGAGCCGGACCGTGCGCTTCAGCGCCCGCGGGCCGCTCTGGCAGCGGGCGGCGCGTTTGGTGCTGGGCGTGGTGGTGATTATGATTCTGCGCGAGGGGCTGAAGCTGGCCTTCCCCGGTCCGGGGGAGACGCTCTACCTCCTCTTCCGGGCCGTCCGCTACGGCCTGGTGGGTCTGTGGGTGACGTGGGGCGGGCCGTGGACATTTGTGCGGCTGCGGCTGGCGGGGACTGCTGAGACTGGGGGAGGGGAGTCTTTGTAGGGGTCGGCGAACATAGGGCGCTTTAGCGTCCTTGAGCTATTATACCAATTGCCTGTTGAAAAGCCGTATTTTCCATCCGCGCCGGAATAGGGATTCCGGCGCTGCGGAGTTCCCAATCGTCCCAATCTTGTGCCCTGGAATCCCTATTCCAGGGCGATTCCCGGCTCG